>DAISWV010000020.1:0-11075 GCA_036826195.1 Peptococcaceae bacterium
TCGGAAATCTGGTCCGCCATTTTATCTGGATGTCCTTCTGTTACAGATTCAGAAGTAAATAATTTACGCATTGGTCACAACTCCTTGTGTAAATGATATCTTGTTCAAGAAATGTTTTGTACTTTTATTTTGTACGTTCCTGTAATTATTTTCAGGATAATGCCTTTTTGCTCCGATACGCTTCCAGCACCAGATTCAACAGCTGATCCGCTGCCGCCTCTTTTGCCAGAACCGGCAGTTCATAGACACGGCCATCGGCACCATAGACGGTAATCTGGTTGGTATCTTTTCCAAAACCGCTGTGTTTCTGGGTTACATCGTTGGCTGCTATAAAGTCCAGATGTTTGCGTGCAAGCTTTCCAAGCGCGTGTTCCTTTACATCGTTTGTTTCTGCCGCAAAGCCCATCAGAATCTGATTGTTTTTGTGCTCACCCAGCCATGCCAGAATATCCGGATTACGTTCCAGTTCCAGCACCATATCGCCATCGGATTTTTTTATTTTCTGTACTGCCACGGTTTTTGGCCGGTAATCCGCAACGGCTGCAGCCTTGATAACAATATCTGCCGCATCATAATGCGCTTTCACGGCCTCAAACATATCTCTCGCCGATTCCGTCTTTACCAGTGTTACGCCATCAGGCACCGCCTGGGCAGACGGGCCGCTTACCAGCACCACATCGGCACCGCGATTGGCTGCCTGACGGGCAATGGCATAACCCATTTTTCCGCTGCTGTGGTTGGTCATAAAACGCACCGGGTCAATGGCTTCCCGGGTAGGCCCCGCCGTCACCACAATTTTTAAGCCTTTTAAATCCTGCTCACGCAGAGTTTCCAGCACCGCTGCAATTCTCTCCGGGCTTGTCATTCTGCCTTTTCCGGATGTACCGCAGGCAAGATGGCCTTCTTCCGGCTCGATAAACCGGTAGCCTGCTTCCCGCAGAGCGGCAATATTGCGCTGCACAATCAGATTGGCATACATCTGGTCGTTCATAGCCGGGGCAAAAACCACCGGAGCCTCGGTTGCCATCACACAGGTGGACAGGAAATCATCGGCCAGGCCGTGAGCCACTTTACCGATAAAATCTGCAGTGGCCGGCACAACCAGCACACAGTCCGCCCAGCGGGCGAGCCCAATATGCTCGACCTGCCATTCCATCGTATCCTGCGGATGAAACATGTCCGTATATACCGGGTTTCCCGATAACGTCTGCAAGGTCAGAGGCGTAATAAACTGTTTTGCCGCGTTCGTCATAATACAGCGCACCTCGTGGCCCTGTTTTCCAAGCAGGCTCACCAGCTCCGCTGCTTTGTAGGCGGCAATTCCGCCGGTTACTCCTACAATTACACGTGCCATTTATTTAATGCCTTCGGTTGTCTGTTCGTAGGAGATTTTATCTTCGCCGATTTCCTGCAGTGCCATGGTTACCGGTTTTTTTGCATCACCGGTATTTAAAGGCTCTGCGCCGTCCACGATTTCTCTTGCACGTTTTGCTGCCGCGCATACTAAAGAATATTTGCTGTCTGCTTTTGTTAATAATTTGTCAATTGTCGGTTCTACCATAATTAAGACCCTCCATATATAATTTGACTTGTATTTCTTATTTTAAATCCATATTACGCGCACTGCGGCATTTTTCCGCCAGTAAAATAGCTTCCATTTTCGCAGCTGCGGTTTCCACATCATCGTTGATGATGATATAATCATATTTATCGCGGTATCCAAGCTCGCTTTCCGCGCAGCTCAGCCGCTTTTCCACTTCCTGCGCCGATTCGGTGCCGCGGCCGGTTAAACGGTTCCGCAGTTCCTCCAGCGATGGCGGTGCAATAAACACCAGTACCGCTTCATCGGTCGCTTCACGCACCTGCAGAGCCCCCTGGGGGTCAATCTCCAGAATACAGTCTTTGCCGCTTGCGAGCACTTCCTCTACAAATGCACGAGGTGTGCCGTAGTAATTATCATACACCTGCGCCCATTCTAAAAAGCCATTCTGGTCACGCAGCGCCTCAAATTCCTCTTTGCTGAAAAAGAAATACTCACGCCCGTGTTCCTCCCCGGTACGCGGTTTTCTGGTTGTCGCCGAAATCGAATAGCGAACCGCATCGCCTAAATGATCTCGCACCACACCGCACACCGTACCTTTTCCTGTGCCGGACGGGCCGGAGAGTACCAACAGTGTACCGCGTTTTACTGCCTGCTCCATAGCATTCACCTCTAGTATTTCCCCATTGCACCCTGTTTTATAAAAAAGCTAACAGAAGCAATAGAACTTATTCGTTGTCCAGTCGGCCGGTCAGCGTTTCCGGCTGAATTGCCGATAAAAGAATATACTGGCTATCGGTAAAAACCACTGCCCGTGTTTTTCGGCCATGGGTGACATCCACCACGCGGCCGGCCTCTTTCGCTTCCTGCACAAGCCGTTTTACCGGCGCGCTTTCCGGCGATACAATGGCAATAATTTTTTCCACCGACACCATATTATCAAACCCGATATTCATAAACTGGTGCATCCCATTACCTCCCTGATAAAGACTTTATACAAGAAAGATTATTCAATGTTCTGTACCTGTTCTCTGACTTTTTCCAGTTCACTTTTCATTTCTACAACCAGACGGCCGGTTTCTAAATCATTGGCTTTCGAGCCGATGGTATTGGTTTCCCGGTTCATTTCCTGAATCAGGAAATCCAGTTTGCGTCCAATACTGCCGCTCTGCCCGGCAATGATATAAAACTGTTCAAAATGGCTCTGCAGACGTACCAGTTCCTCGTCAATGCAGCTTTTTTCGGCAAAGTATGCCACTTCCTGCGCCAGGCGTTCCGGGTCTACCGCCGCATTTGCCATAAGCTCCGCAATACGGCTTTCCAGTTTTTCTTTATACTCAATTAACACCTGTGGACTGCGCTCGGTTACCTGAGCTGCCAGGCTCTGCAGCCCTGCCACTTTCTCACGCAGGTTTTCCCCGATATGAGCCCCTTCCTGTTCACGCATAGCAATATGATTTTCCATTGCCTGCCGCAGCACCTGTTCCATTAACGGCCACAGGGCTTTTACATCCGGCTCGTTTTCCTCTTTGAGGATTACATCCGGCAGTGTCATTAAACGGAATGGATCCGGATTGTAGTTTGTACCTACCGCTTCCGCCAGACCTTTTAATGCCTCGTGATATGCCAGTGCACGTTTTTCATCAATCTGCACCGGTTTTTCGGCATCGGCAAGCTCCTGTGTACGCACAAAAACATCCACTTTGCCGCGTTCAATGTACTCGCCAATGACTTTTTTCATTTTATCTTCAAGGGCCAGAAACATTCTTGGCTGCTTGATAGTAATTTCACTGTAACGATGGTTGACCGCTTTTACCTCAACCACAATTTTCAGGGCGCCGTTATCGCCTTCGCCACGGCCGTATCCTGTCATACTTCTCATGTTTCTCTGGCCTCCAGAAAAAAATTTCAACTTATATTGTAACCTATCCAGCCGTAAAAAGAAAGCTATCTTTCCAATCTTTCGAAGATTATTTTACGGTTTTTTTCCTGCCGGTTTGCGTTTATCCGCGGTTTTGCCGGCCGGCTTCCCCGATGGTTTTCCGTTTTTCTTTCCGTCTGGCTTTCCGGCACCGTTTCTTGGGGATTCCTGTTTTCTGGCCGGTTTATATCCGCCCGGTTTCAGCCCCTTTTGCTTATTGCCGCCATCCGGCTTGGCTTTCGGTTTTGTCGGACGAATCAGACATTTTGGCCCGTGGCCGATTAAATCCTGACGATTTGCTTTTACTAACGCCTCATATACCAGATCATAGTTTTTTGGATTGCGATACTGCAGCAATGCCCGCTGCATTGCCTTTTCATGCGGGTCGCGAGGCACATACACCGGCTGCATGGTACGCGGATCATAGCCGCTGTAATACATAGCCGTTGCCATGCTGCCCGGCGTCGGGATGAAGTCCTGCACCTGTTCCGGGTTATAGCCGATATCACGCACATACTCGGCCAGCACCACGGCATCCTCCAGAGTGCAGCCAGGGTGGCTCGACATCAGATACGGAACCAGATACTGTTCTTTGCCCACCCGTTTGTTATAGGCAAAGTAGCGCTTTACAAATTTCTCATATACATGACGCTGGGGCTTACCCATATAGTAAAGGGCATTTGGCGCCACGTGTTCCGGCGCTACTTTTAACAGGCCGCTGATATGATATTCACACATTTCATCAAAGAAGGTCGGGTCCGGGTCTGCCATAATATAATCAAAGCGTACCCCGGAACGGATAAATACCTTTTTCACTTTATCCAGCTTGCGCACGGTGCGCAGAATATCCACATAGTCTTTATGGTCAACCTCTAAGTTGGGACAGATATCCGGAAACAGGCACTGCCGCTCTTTACACGCCCCCACTTTAAGCTGTTTTTTGCAGCTCATATTGCGGAAATTGCCGGTTGGCCCGCCCACATCGTGAATATAGCCTTTAAAGTTAGGCAATGTGGTCATCAGCTTTGCCTCTTCCACGATAGATTCCTTGCTGCGGTTCTGAATAATGCGTCCCTGATGGAAATTAATCGCGCAGAAGGTACATCCGCCAAAACAGCCGCGATGATCGGTAATACTGAATTCCACTTCTAAAAGAGCCGGAATGCCGCCCGATTTTTCATAACGCGGATGATAGGTGCGCTGAAACGGCAGGCGGTAAATTTCATCCATCTCCGGCTGGCTTAACGGCTTGGCCGGCGGCAGCTGAATCAGGTAACGGTCGCCGTGAGGCTGTACCAGAATTTTGCCTAAGAATGGATTCTGCTCTTTATTCTGAATGGCAAAGGCCTCCGCAAATTTCTTTTTGTCTTTTTTTACGGCCTCATAGCCGGGCAATATGACATAATCGCCTTTTTTCGGCAAAGTGTCGCTCCAGTAGCAGGTGCCCTGAATGTTTTTCATTTTATGCAGCGGCCAGCCTTTTTCAAAGCCATGGCTCAGCTCTTTTAACTGGTTTTCGCTCATGCCGTACATTAATAAATCGGCACCGGATGTCTCTAAAATAGAAGGCCGCACCGCGTCCTCCCAGTAATCGTAGTGGGCAAAACGCCGCAGGCTTGCCTCCACGCCGCCAATCATAACCGGCACATCCGGGTAGGCCTCTTTTACCAGCCGGCAGTACACATCCACGGCCCGGTCAGGACGCAGACCCTTCTGCCCGCCCGGCGAATACGCATCACTGCTGCGCGGCTTTTTGGCCGCGGTATAATGGTTCACCATAGAGTCAATATTGCCGCTTGCCACTAAAAAGGCATACTTTGGCCGGCCAAAGGTTTTCATACTTTCACAGCGGGTAAAGTCCGGCTGAGCAATGATGCCTACACGGAATCCTTCGTGTTCTAAAAGCCGCCCTACCAGCGCTGTCCCGAAGCTGGGATGGTCTACATAGGCATCACCGGTAACCAGTACAAAGTCCAGCTCTTCCCAGCCCCTGTGCTCCATATCTTTCCGGTTTACCGGCAAAAACAGGTTTTCAGCCATGGCTCACCTCCGCATTACATTCCAGTTCTTTCTCGATAAAAATTTTGCCCGGGTTCAAAAAACCATTCGGATCCAAGCTGTCTTTCACCGCTTTCTGGGCAAGATAACCATCCCGCCCCAGTTCACTTAAAACATACGGCGCTTTCATAAAGCCGATGCCGTGTTCCCCGGAAAGGGTGCCGCCCAGTTCTAACGCTCTGGCAAACAGTTCGTCAATGGCCAGGTTTACCCGTTCCATTTCTTCTGTATTGCGTTTATCGGTCATGATATTCGGATGCAGGTTCCCATCACCGGCATGGCCGAATACTACCATGTTTAAATTATATTTTGCGGCGATTTCTTTTACCGCCTGAATCATTTTTGGAATATTGCCCGGCGGCACCGCGATATCCTCGCCGATTTTCGTCGGATTGATTTTGCCGCAGGCGCCGGAAATCGATTTGCGCGCTTTCCATAATGCCGCCCGCTCGGTTTCGTTATGCGCCATCTGGATTTCCACCGCGCCGTTTTCCTTACAGATGGCAATCACCTGTTCCATCTGCTGAGGCACTTCCCACGCATCGCCATCCACCTCTAACAGCACAAAGGCCTCTTTTGTGGTATCCAGACCAATCTGCAGGAAATTTTCCACCGCACGAATGGTCATCTGATCCATAATCTCGATGGTGGTCGGTACAATCCCGGCACTGATAATGGCACTTACCGTGCGCGCCGCCGCATTTAAATCATCGTACTGGGCAAGCGCGGTCTGGATAGCCTCCGGTTTCGGCATAAGCCGCACCGTCATACGGGTTAAAATACCTAACGTGCCTTCCGAGCCGGTAAACAGCATCGGCAGATCCAGCCAGCCTGTGAGACCGTCTACTTTGTTGCCAACGGTGATAATATCCCCGTCCGGCAGGATCACTTCAAGCTCCAGCACATAGTCACGGGTAACGCCGTATTTTACCCCGCGGCCGCCGCCGGCACACTCGGCCACATTACCGCCTAAGGTAGACATACCACTGCTGGATGGATCCGGCGGATAAAACAGGCCCTCTTTCGCCGCCGCGGCAATTAAATCGTTGGTCACCACACCCGGCTCTACAACGGCATACTGCTCCTCGGCATTTATTTCAATAATCCGTTTAAAGGCTGTCATCTCCATCAGAATACCGCCCTCTAACGCTACCGGGCCGCCGGATAAACAGGTGCCGGCACCGCGTACGGTTAACGGAATATGATAGCGGTTGGCAATTTTCACAACCGCCGCGGCCTCTTCCACGGTATGCGGTTTTACCACCACATCGGGCAGATGGTTCTGAAAGGTGCTGTCGAAGGAATACACCATGCGTTTTTCAACCGCAGTGTGTACGTACTGATCGCCCACTGCCGCACGCAGCTCAGCAAGCGCCGCATCCATATTCAGCTGTTCCTTCATGGTTATTCCCCCTTCCGGTTCTGATGAAAGCCGTAGCTTTCCGCTAACAGTTCCACCACATGTTTTGTTTCTACCTGAATACCATCCTGTGCCAGCCCGTCTTTGATATGCATCAGGCAGGCAGGGCAGCCCACCGCAACCACATCGGCACCGCTCTCGGCAATATGTGCTGTTTTCTGGCGGTTGATATCACGGGATAATTCGTAATATTTTAAATTAAAGGAGCCGCCGGAGCCGCAGCAGCCATCCGCTTTTGTCATCTCGATAAATTCACTGCCCGGTATGGATTTCAGTAATTCTCTTGGCTGGGCTTTAATCTTCTGCCCGCGGTTTAAATGGCACGAGTCATGATAGGTAATTTTTCTGGATACCGGCTGCATCCCCTCGGTATCGATGCCAATCATCACTAAAAACTCGCTGATATCTTTTGTTTTTTTGCCAAGCTCCACTGCAAGCGCATAATCAGGATGATCCTCACCCAGCACTTTTGCAAATTCCTCTTTCCATGCAAGACCGCCGGAGCTGCAGGCCGTAATAATATAATCCACATCCAGAGCCTTGAAAATATGAAGGTTCTTATGGATTAAGTCCGATGCAATCTCCTTTTCCCCCGAGGTAAAAAGCGGGGTTGCACAGCAGTGCTGGTCTTTCGGCGTAAATACACTCACACCGTTTTTATTTAATACATCAATTAAATCCTGCCCGATTTGCGGATAGGCGTAGTTAATCATGCACCCGGTAAAAAAGCCTACTTTATAGCGTTCCTGCCCTTTGGCTTTTGATTCAAAAGGCACAATTTTTTTCAGACTTTTTCTCGGTAAGTTCGGAATAATACGCCGCTGGTTAAACCCTGCCATCGGCAGCGGCACACGGGCTACCTGCCCATGACCGTCGGGAGCCGGTTTAAAAATCAGCCGCTGAAATAACGCGCCGCAGCTTAAGCCGAAATCGAAGAAGCGACGCATATGAAGTGCCCGGAAAATAGACTGCTTAGTGAAGGATAAGCCGCGCTCTTTTACGATTTCCTCGCGCATCTCCATAAAAATCTGGTAGGTATTCACACCCGACGGGCAATTGGCTGTGCAGCCTTTGCACATAACACACTTGCCAATCATCTCCACAAACGCATCGCTTAGAAGAAAGTCACCGTGAATAAACTGATCCACTAAATAGAGCTTGCCCCTGGCAGTATAGGATTCATCGTCTAACACCTGGTGAATCGGGCAGAACTGGCGGCATGTGCCGCAGCGGATACATTTGGAAAGTTCCTTTTCCCATCGTTCAATTTTACTCTGTTCAATTGCCATGCGGCTCACCGCCTTTCTCCATTTGGTTTATCGGGTTTAAACGCCCCTCGGCGTCAAATTTATCTTTTAACTGCTGCCATACGCGGGTTTCCCCGGCCGGCGCAAAGCCATACAGATACTGATAATACCAGTTTCCGCAGCCGCCTAATTCCTCGGCTGCTTTGCAGATATTGCCATATAAGCCGCCATCGACCACAGGAGGCATAAGCTGCAGGCTCCCCTGAAGCGGGCCGTACCAGCAGCCGATTCCGTACTCCTCCAGGGCTTCCAGCATAGCCTCGCACTGCAGGGTCGGCACTTTTACGCCATCATGCCAGATGGTTTTTTCACGCAGCTTTCGGATTGCTTCCCACTGCACTTCCGGCTGTTCGCTAATCGTTAAGGCAATGCCCAGAGATTCGGCAGTTTTGCTGATTTCCCATAAATCACGCTGTACGCGTTCCTGTGTGCCGCTTAACACCATTACCAGGCGGCCGCCAGCCTCACTAACCGCCTTCGCCGCAGCCCTGTTCCAGTACACGCATACCTCAGGCCGCAGATGCTTTTCCCGCAGGCTGCGTACCAGGCCCGGCAGTACATCCGGAGTTTCCACCGGTGCTTCTAAAACCGCCTGCACCGCTTTGCGGGATACCAGCTTAATGGTAAAGGCCAGCGGAATGGCCAGCGTTTCCCGGCTGCTGATATAAAACCGGCACATATCATACCCGGTTACGTTTTTTACCGTTTTACCAGCCACATGCAGAATAGTGCCGTCGGCCAGCATCACTTCCAGCCCAAGCACCTGATAACGCGGCTGGTTGTATAATTCGCCTGTTAAAGAGCCGTACTGCTCCGCAAAAAAATCACCCAGTGTGATATCCCGTAAATCCTCGGTCATGGCCGCCATGTGCAGCCCATGGCCACGCACAGCCTCTTCCAGTTCACCAAAGGTAACCCCGCGCTCGGCAGTCACGGTTAAATTTACCGGGTCAATTTCCCGAATCATGTTCCAGTTCTGAAAATCAAGGCCGATACCATCCTGTTTCTGATGCCGCGAGAGCACCGGTAAATCCTTCTCCCGCGCCTCTTGCAGCACATCCTGCAGCTCTTTTATACCATATGGCTTGTAGGTCGTCATATAAACATCCCCTGTTCCAAAATCTATATACAAACATACATAAACGCTACACACATTACGAATTATTCAAATAATTTTAAACTAAAATGAATAGTTCCGTAATAGATTATTATAGCATAAACCGCGCTATTTCGATAGTATAAACCATGAAAAAAGCCCGATAGAGAAGTAACTGTTTCAGCTTTTCGAAATGTCATAAATTCAAGAATTTTTTAATATTGAAATGTCATAGATTTTGCGAAATATTTCTATTGAAATGTCATATACTATGTGCTAGGATTTTATTGAAAAGTCATGTCAGGAGGTATGCAAGATGTTATTTAGAAAAATTGCTGCTGTAATCGAACAGCATTTACTCTCTGATTCTAAGAAAATTATGCTGATTGATGGTGCCAGACAGATTGGTAAAACCTATATCATTCGCCATGTAGGCAGGAAATGCTTTGAGAATTTCATTGAAATTAACATGGTTGAGGATTCTCTGGGGGATAAACTGTTTGAGAAAACCAGAACCGTGGATGATTTCTATCTGCAGGTCAGTATGCTTGCCGGTGACCGCATGAAGCAAAAGGAAAACACACTGATCTTTTTAGATGAGATCCAGGCATATCCCCATTTGCTGACACTGCTGAAGTTTTTGCAGCAGGATAACCGCTTCACATACATCGCAAGCGGCTCTTTGCTGGGTGTCACACTGGCGCAGACCACCTCCATTCCCATGGGCAGCATCAAGAAAGTCCGGATGTATCCGTTGGATTTTGAGGAATTTCTATATGCCAACGGAATGAATGAGTTCGCAATCGCGGCACTCCGCAAGAAATTCGAGCAAAAAGAGAGTCTTGATGAAGCTTTGCATGCCAAAATGATGGATCTCTTCAAAAAGTATCTTTTGATCGGCGGTCTTCCGGATGCAGTTAACCGTTTCCTTGAGGATAAAAATATCGTATCCGTCCGTGAGGTTCAGAGCGAAATTCATGAGTATTACAAGGCTGATGCATCGAAATACAGCGAAGAGCGGAAACTCCATATCCGGCGAATCTACGATTTAATTCCGTCCAATATGGAGAATAAAAAGAAGCGCATCGTTGCCCAGAGCATCGAAAATAAACGCGGAAAAACCTTTGCAGACTATCACGACGAATTTGAGTATCTGATCAGCGCTGGAATTGCATTAAATGTACAGGCGATTTCCAATCCTGCATTTCCTCTTATCGAATCCACCGGAAAGAACCTGTTGAAGCTGTACATGAACGATGTAGGCATACTCACGGGTATTTTGTATGGAACCAATATCCGGGCAGTTCTGAGCGATGAGCGCAGTATCAATCTCGGCTCCGTGTACGAAACTGTGGTAGCAAGCGAGCTGATTGCCCATGGCTACAATCTGTTCTATTACGATAACCGCAGCAAGGGCGAGGTGGATTACCTTATCGACGATTACGAAAGCCTCTCTACCGTACCTATTGAGGTCAAATCCGGCAAGGATTACACCATCCATAGCGCACTAAACACCTTTGTCAGCAATGAGGAATATCATATTCAGAAGGCATATGTGTTGTCTAATGAACGGCAAGTAACAACCAGGGGAAACATCACATATCTTCCAATCTACTATGTGATGTTTTTTGAAAACAAGCCCGGTGACGGAGCAATCTTATAACAGTAAAAACGGCAGGTTTTCACCTGCCGTTTTTGCAATGGTGGAGATAAGCGGGATCGAACCGCTGACC
>DAISWV010000020.1:11085-12334 GCA_036826195.1 Peptococcaceae bacterium
CTGCTGCCCAACCTATTCAAAGCGGATGAAAAGTTGCAAAAAACAAGAAAAAACCCGTTGAAACCTAAGTTTCAACGGGTTTTGGTGGAGATAAGCGGGATCGAACCGCTGACCTCTTGAATGCCATCGGCTCCCTCGGGTATATTTATTCGCCTTATTCATCCATTTCGTCCAATTAGTCCAGTTATATCCAAGAAAAATCTATAAAGTTTCATTCTGTATAAGGTGTTTCGCCCTAATTCTGGTCAAAACTCTGGTCAGAAAAGTAACGCGAAAACCGAAAAGTAACGCGGTTTTTGTGTAATACCAACAAGAAAGGAACTTGATTTATGGACTATTTGACAACAAAAGAAGTCTCGGTTTTATGGAATACTACCGAGCAAATGGTTCGTCGGTACTGTCGTGACGGCAGAATCCCCGGTGCAGTTCAAAAAGAAGGCTCGTGGTATGTACCGGAAGGCACAGCACGTCCAACAAGAAAGAAGCAGGAAGCACCTACACTTCCTAAGCTTGTGAAGCAGCTGCAGCGCCAACGCACCAAGAAGATCTATCACGGTCTTTACGACTACATGCAGATTAACTTCTGCTACAGCTCCAACCGTCTGGCCAGCAATCGGCTCATGCTCACCCAGGTGGAGGAAGTCTACAAGAAAGGCAAGGTCTCCACGGGCTTTGAGCCTATCAAGGTGGATGATCTGATCGAGGCGTATAACCACCTCGCCTGCGTCAACTACATCATCGACACAGCTACAGCTCGGCTTTCCCAGACCTATATCCGCAAGCTGCACTCAATGATCGGCTACGGTACCATATCTGAACGAAAGCTCCTGTTTCATCCGGGCGAGTACCGTAAGGATACCTGTACCCTCGGCAAAACCAAGACCACGCCGCCCAAGAACATTGGCTCCCAAATGAGCGCTCTGATTGCCGAATACGAAAGCCTGGACAAAGTGGAGCTGTCGCATATCCTGGACTTCCATGTGCGCTTCGAGCGCATCCATCCCTTTGCAGACGGTAATGGCCGCATCGGTCGGCTGCTCATGTTCAAGGAGTGCCTGCGGCATGAAATAACGCCGTTCATCCTCGACGATAAACGGCGCACAGAATACCTCAAGGGCATACGCGAATGGGATATGGACAAGTCCACCCTGTTCACCCCCTGCCTCGAAGCACAGGCCCGCTTCCAATCCCAGATCGACCTGCAGAAGCTGCAGGAATACGCCCAGCGCTATAAGCCCGCGGATTATAA
>DAISWV010000021.1:0-12080 GCA_036826195.1 Peptococcaceae bacterium
AGACAAGTATTGGTGCCGCCAACTGCAATCAGTGCACAATTCTCCGGCAGCTCAGATGTTTTTAACTGCGCCAGAGTCTCCTCCATCTGCGGACGCAGCTCCGGATGTTCCAGAAGCCGTACCGCACCCATATTGACACTGGCGCCATGTACCCCGCCTTCCACCGGATATACCAGTTCGGTACTGCCTCCGCCAATATCCAGCACAGCCAGCGGCCGGTTCAGATGCGCAAAATCTCCACTTGCTCCCAGATAGCTCAGCTCTGCTTCTGTCTGCCCCGGCAGAATTTCCATACGGACACCGGCTGCTTTGCTGATTGCCTGTCGCACTTCATCCTGATTTGCCGCATCGCGTACTGCACTGGTGGCAGTAAGACGAAAATCATAAGCATTCAGCAGACGGGCAGTTTCTACAAAACGCTTCACCGTTTCAATATTGCGTTTCAATGGCTCTGGCTGAATAATGCGCTCTGTCCCCATGCCTTCTCCCAGACGGGTTTCCGCCACCTGCGTATATACAACCTGCACTGACCCGTTCTCCTGTTCTCCAATCGCCAGTCGTGTGCTGTTGGTTCCCATATCAATCACTGCTTTTCGCATACAAATTCCTCCTTGAATTTTTTCAGATTGACGGATATCCGCCAATCCAAGAATATATCCATATTGTTATATAAACAAAAAAGCGGTGTACGAATATGCACACCGCCTGTATTTTAATATCTATTGCCGCTTTTCCGTTTATTATTCATATTTTTATTCAGAGAAGCCAGCTTTTCATCGCTATCTTTCATAAAACGGGCCAGACGGTCTTCAAAGGAAACAGTTGGCTGTTTTGGTCTTTCTTTGGCCTGACGGATAGATAACCCGATTTTTCCGCTGTCATCTACATTGATAACTTTTACCTTTACAGCATCTTTCACCTTTAAAAATTCGTTTACGTCGTTTACATAAGTGTCTGCGACCTCAGAGATATGAACCAGACCAGTTTCACCTGTGCTAAGTTCAATGAATGCTCCAAATTTTGTAATACCTGTTACGGTTCCCTCTAAAATTTGCCCTTTACTGATGGACATGCGAACAAACTGCCTCCCTAATTATATTTATGTCCTGTTGACATACTCTAAAACATTCTGCTTTATTGCGCCTGATTAGAATCCACGTGGCGAATCAGAACTTCACCGTCTCTTACCAGCCCCAGTTTTTCACGAGCGATTTTTTCAACGGCATCTTCACTGCTCATATATTCCAGTTCTGCCTGAAGTTCTGTCTGCTGGGCATAGGCCGCATCCAGCTCCTGCGCCAGCTGATTCTGCTGCAGTTTCAAATCCACAATACTGGCGGTACCATAAATCAGATGGCAAACAACGTACACCGCCACCAGAGCAATCACAAATTTTCTGGTATTCAGTTTTTTTCCTTTTTTCTTTGCCATACAATCACCACCGCATGTTTTGACATCCTATATTATATAATAAATTTTTTGCAAATGCTATATCAACTTAAAAATTTCTTTTCATTTTCTATAATATTTTCTTCCGGAGAAGCAAATTCCTGCTTTTCCCGTAAAAAATCCGCTGTTTTTTTCATCCACGGTGCAGCAAGCTTCCATAAAAAACGACAGGGCCATAGCAGAATCCGTTTTATCCAGCGCCATACAAACAGGGTTGTATTTGCTGCAAATCTGCAGAATCGTTCCATACGCCGGCGGAACAGCCACTGATAACCTGCCATACCGCCTGCCAGTCCTAATAAAATATAATTACGCACCATTCCGCCGCTCACCTGTAACAGCATCAGCCAGAGCCCGACTGCCCAGAACATGCAAAACAGAAAATCTCCTGCTGTTCGCTGCCGATAACTCCATTGCCCTGTTCTAGCCAGCAGCTGTTTTTCATGACTGCTAAACATGATAAACCAGCCGCACAGAACCATTTGCACCATCTGCAGCAGCTGCTGGCTTACCGGGATTTCCATCATGAAAAGATACGGGCTATCACACTGCCCGTTTTTTTCTTTCTGTTTCGTTTCTGTCTGTCATCCTGATAGCAAAAGCTGCTGATAAGGCCATCCACCTGCAGATTGCCATCCAGTACATCCAGATTTGTCACATTCAGCTGCTGACCCTTTATTTCCAGACGGCCCAGATCTGTTTCAAGCACAATTATTTCCTCGTCAAACTCCGCTATATTCTGAACCCCGTTTAACCGCAGCAGCTGCCGGTTCACCAGTTCCAGCACCGACTGCTGTTTTTTCTCATCCTGCATAGAAATCATCTTCCTTCCCATGGAATGTTATACTCTATGCCAGTCTATCAGGAATTATACCAGAATATAAAAATACCGTCAGTCTGGACAACTGACGGCACCTTATTTTTCAAAACGCTATTCTGTTATACAGATGGCTGCGGCTCTGCCGCTGCAAGTAATTTTGCCATTTCCGGAAATAAATCCGCCAGTGTGGATGTCATAGGCTCTGCCGGTTTAAAGGCTTCAATTACCGGTCCCATAATACGCTGAAACTCGGTTTCATTTTTCGAAAGTGTAAAAATTTTAGCAGTATTGCGCGCATCCCACAATGCATCGTGGGCATCGCCGTCAAAATCAGCATGGATTGCATGAATCGCATGTTTCAGGCTTACCCTCTGAGAAATCCCCAGCATATCACCAAACATACGCTGAAAATCCACCCAGTTGTCACAAAGCCGATGCAATTCTTTACATTCGATTTCTTTCAGACTCAGTTCTCTCTTCAACTGACGCAAATCTGCATCGCTCCATGCATACACCGTCAGATCATCATTGCCGCACCAGCGCACAAACTGCTGCAGTGCCGGCCATAAAACCGGTGCATCCGCAACTGTTTCGGTTGTAATCCCGGTTACTTTTGTGCAGATTTTTTCAATTTTATCGTTAAACTCCGGTTTTACGTAAGACTTAAAGCTGTCTATTTCATTACAGCCATCATCCAGCATAACCGCTCCGATTTCTACAATTTCCATTTTGCTGAAGCCGCGTTCTTCTACATATTCTGCTGCAATGTGGTTCATCTCAAAATCTACGAATATATGACGCATAGCCGGCTCCTATTTTTCTGATTTTCGTAACAGCCCCATTGGAGTGCATTCCGTACCCTGCCCCAGAGGATTGTCACGCAGCACTTCCTCCAGCACTGGAATCATTTTTTTCTTGCCGCTAAAACCGAGAATTTCAATACTTAAATCGTTGGCATCAATAATCGCAACATCGTAACCAATTGCCTGGGAAATTTCTTTTGCACTTTTTTCCGGATTTTCCGGCCCCAGAGTTACACAGCGGTCCAGTGGAGGCAGAGCGCCCGGGCAAGGGCCGTCAATTGCACGTACTTTTTCGCCGGCAATGGCATAGAAAATCCCTCTTTTTTTGAACAGCTTCCCAATCGCAGAACACGCTGCTGCAAACAGAATTCGAACAGTACCCGCCTGCTGCAGAGTAATTTCCATAGTTTCCGGTAATGTGCGACCTAAACCATGTGGGGAACGATATACAAATTTCACTAAAAATCTCGCCAGAGGGCGCGGATGAATTTCGTCCATCGGAATCGCACGATTCTGTGTGCAGGCTACCGCCTTCTCCGACATGAAAAGAATATCGCCTTTTTTCATATGCGGTACCGCATAGGTTTTTACCACATTTACAATATCGTCATCCCGTGTGATGACATGGGTACGAACAGCGTGCCGTTCATATAAAACGCCGTCTGCTTCGCGTACCAGTTCTTTGCCTTCATTGATTCTTACATTATCCATGCTACTTCCACTCCTATATTTCAGACTTCTATTTTAAATTTCAACTATCTGTATACTTTTACGGGCATGTCCTATCGCCGCAGTTTTCGTTTTACAACACGAAGAACCATGCGTGCCTCTTCCATCTTCATAACAATCGCCATCACCGCATACACGAAAACACCAATACTGATTCCGGCTGCCACCTGCACCACCTGCATCAGTTTGCCGGATACATCCAGCATCTGTTCCAGGCCAGCCGCTGTATAATATACAATCAGCGCCATCACAACAGACGCTGCAACAGACTGCAGTGCAGATTTCAGCAGAGCCTGTCCGCCATATGGACCAATTTTTCGGCGCAGGAAAAATCCAAGAACCGCCATACTTAACAGCCCGGTCAGCGAATATGCCAGCGCAAGCCCCCTGTATTCCAGCGGCTCAACCAGAGCGATACTAAGCACAATATTAAACAGCAGTACAAACACATTAATCAGTACCGGCGATTTTGTATCCTGCACCGCATAAAACCCGCGGTTTAAAATCTGCTGGGCACCATAGCCAACAATCCCGATACAGTAAAACACTAAAATAACCGAAACCATTTCAATCTGTTCCGATGTAACAGCCCCCTGCTGATACATTGCGCGAACCACCGGCCGGCTCAAAGCCATCAGCCCTGCCGATGCCGGCAGCGTAATAAAAATAATGGTACGCAATCCCATTGTCAGGTTCTGTTTATATTCTTCCATTTCACCGCGCGCTACATGGCTTGTCATGGTAGGAAACACCGATAATCCGATGGCCGCAGCAAAAATGCCCACCGGCAGCATCATAATGCGCTGTGCCTGTTTTAATGCATACACAACGCCTTCCCCCAGAGTTGACGCCAGATACTGACTAACCAGAAGATTAATTTCATTCATGGATAAACCCAGCACCACCGGCATAAACAGCAGAAAAAACTTTTTCACGCCTGGATGATGCAGATTAATCGTCAGACGATAAGAAAACCGGTACTGACGCATGGCACGAATCTGAAGCAGCAGATTCAGTGCCGCACCTGCAACGACACCAATGGTAAACGCCATAATCCCGATATATTTTGCCAGTAAAAGCCCGATTACAATAATAGCGATATTATATACCACAGCGCCAAGGGCCGGCACTGTAAATTCTTTATAACACTGCAGAATCCCCTGCGAAATCCCTGCCAGACACATAAAAAAGCTCTGAGCAAACATAATACGCGTCAGAAGAATAGTCAGCACAGTTGCCTGCTCTGCCTCGCCATGCTGGAAGTTGGTCAGCAGTTCCACCAGCTGCGGTGTAAATACCATACCAATGGCAATCAGCACCATAGAGGCAAGCGCAACAATATTTAAAATGGTGCTGGCCATCTCATAGCCTTCTTCTTCTTTATTGGTTGCAAGATAGCTGCTGAACACCGGAATAAACGCCGAACTCAAACCGCCGCCTACCAGCGCAAAGTAAATCAGGTCGGGAATCGTGAATGCCGCTGCATAGGCATCCGCCTGCCAGCTGATTCCAAACGTGCTGCTGACAGAAATATCGCGTACAAAACCCAGAACCCGGGATATGGTCATCATAATCGTCAGCATCCCTGCCGCATACAGCACGCTGCTGTGTTTTTTCTGCGACGATGCCGCTTCTTTTGCCGGTGAAGCCCCATCTGCTGTTTTATGTGATTTTACCCCGTGTTTTGGCTGATACATACTCGTCTACCTGTTCTTTCCTCAAAGATTTTACACCAACTATTTTATCTTATTAGAAAATATTTGTATAGACAAATCTTCTGTATTTTTTTCATGTTTTTTGTTCCAGTAGCGGCTTTCCCTGTTTTTACATCCGTATATTCCAAAGTATTGCCATAATAAACAGTAAATATCCCATTCCGCAAAAAATCAAAGCCAGAATCGGCACACACTGCTTCCGCTGGATAATTCCATACAGTCCTCCAACGGTACAAAGCAGAATCAGACTGCTGAGCCCTGCTGCTTTATTCAGCACCCAGTCGCTTAAAAGAATCCCCATTGCCGGAATCATAGTGCTCTGAAACACCATAGCACCTGTCACATTGCCAAGTGCCAGACGCTCTTTTCCATGTGCCACCCAGATGACACTGTTGAATTTTTCCGGCAGTTCCGTTGCCAGAGGCGCAATAATCATTGAGAGTACCAGAGGATGAATTCCATACAGATGTGCGGCATATTCAATGCCGCTTACAAAATAACGGGCACCGCCCACTATGGCTCCAAGCCCCAGAACAAGCTGCAGAATAATCAGAAAATATGACGGTCGGGACTGCCGGCTGAAATACAAAGGATGAATCCCTTCATCGGAAATCGTCTGTCCGCTATGCACCGCTGTCCACGCATAAAACAGATACCCCAGAAAAAGCAGCACCGCCACAATCGGCCTGCACCAGTGCGGAAGAACCGCTGCACTGACTGCCAGCAGATACATAGCCATAAAGTACTTTAAATCTCTGCTTACAGCTGCTCTATCCACATCCATGCTTTTTCGCCCAGTGCGTCGTCCGTTGCAAACCCAGGCGGAAAAACCGGTTACAAACATAGCCAGTGTTCCCAGCATAAACGGAGCTCCCAGAATCGCTCCAATGCCTATATGCATGGATTCGGGATTCCCGGTCAGAAACGCCACCAGCGGAACAATAGATTCCGGCAAAGCTGTGCCGACAGCAGCCAGAAGATTGCCAACAGCCCCCTCCGACAGCCCTATACGACTGCCCAGCCATTCTATCGCATTTGTAAACAGCTCCGCCCCTATCAGAATTGTCAGTAGTCCTGCCAGCAGCTGTATTGCCATGTTACATACCTCCGTATCAGAAAATTCATTCTGAACTACTATATGAGGTCTTCGGCAAATTAATGAATGATTTCCCGTGTTTTCAGTGCTTCCGCACGGGTAATTAAATATACCTGTCCATTTTGTGAAAGGCTGGCATAAAAAACCTCTCCTGCAGAGGCTGCCCCGTTCTGCCGCAGCTGTTCCGTCAGCCAGGCTTCTGTGATGCCATGGTCTGCAAGCCCGCGCCAGTTTACTTCGCCGTCATCGATCAGTGTTAGCGGCATGCCGCAGAACAAAACAGGAGTTTCCATCTTTAAATCACTGCGTGTTACCGGATGAGACCCCTGTTTCTGCATAACGGTCAGTTCCCCGGAAGTCTCCAGCACCGCATACTCCACACTCGCAATATCAAACACATCTTTCTGCCGCAGCTGGCTTAACAGATCATCAATATTATATCTGGCCTTTCGCATTTCCTGCATCTGCATCTGTCCCCCGGCAATCAGCACATTCGGCCTTCCGTAAAGCAGTCTGCGAAACCGATTGCTTTTTAAACAGAGGATGGAAACCGCCACCTGCAGAAACGTAATAATCAGCATAGGAAGAATAGTTTCTTCCAGTGTCAGCTTATGATCCGTAATTGGCAGCGTTGCCAGTTCTGCCACAACAATTGCTACCACAAAATCCAGATTCGAAAGCTGCCCGATTTCCCGTTTCCCCATAATTCGGATTGAAATCAAAAGCAGCATATATACCAGAAGTACCCGCAGACCAATATCCAGCATCCCATCCCTCCCGATAGACAAATTCCATAAAATGCGCTATAATAACCAGCAGAATAATCTGCTGACAGATTGCAAACTACAGGAGGCCTCCCATGTTTACAACACTCGAACTCGTCGCTTACGCGCTGATTTTCCTTTCCATTCCGTTCAAAGGCATTGCGCTGATGAACCTGAACAACAAAACCCGCGATTTCGCCATCAGCAAAAAGAAATATATGCAATGGAATATTATTTCCTATCTGTTGCTGGTTCCAGGCATTGTATTATTTGTGATGGAAGTCATTTTAAAATAATCAGTCTTAATATGCCGCAAAATTGCACGTTTATACTAAAAGAAGCATCGTATCCATACGGATTCGATGCTTCTCTTTATTTGCTTCTTTATTTTTGCTTATCTTTCACCTATAGAATCCGCTGGCTGTTAATGGTCAGACGGAACTGCAGGTTCAGTTTTTCTGCGGCCTTGCGGCACAGCAGCATACGCTGCATAAAAATTTCAAAGTAATCCATCACGGCACAGATTTCGGTGTCAATCTGCAGGCTAAGTTCAATGTGGCTGTCTTTTTCCACATACAGCTCCGATTTTTTTACCGAATAGTTTACACGGTCATGAATATCAAAGGTGGCAAAGTCTTTATTCCGCACACGACTGCAGCGCACATCGGCTTTATCAGCCAGAATAATGGCTGCGGAAATCGGATTAACCGGAAAAGCGGTGCCTTCATCATGATTCCCAATTGCAGTAATAATCGCCGCAATATCCTCCGGGTCTGCCTGCAGTTCTTTCAGCAACTGAAACGCCATCAGCGCACTGTTCTGTGCATGATCCTGCCGGTTAATGATATTTCCCATATCGTGCATATAACCGGCGATACGAGCCAGTTCTGCATCCCGTTCCGAATAGCCCAGCTTCAGCAGAATCTCCTGCGCCCAGTTGGCAACACGACCCACATGCGCAAAACTGTGCTCTGTGTAACCCATCGCTCGCATTGACTCATCAGCCTGGCGGATATACAGCTGAATTTCTTTGTTATTATAAATATCTTCAAAAGTTATTTTCATAGACAGCCATCCTTCATATTTTTTCGCTATACGCCCAGAAAATAAAAGCAGGGCTCTGTATCAAAACAATTCTGCGCCCAGACATCAACTTCCTGCACAAACTCCCGTACCCTTTTATCATATTTTCCGGACACTTCTTTTATTCTGTCCCAGTCTGCCGGTTCAATACGATTTACACCATAATTATCAAATCGAGGCATCACTTCTGCGAATAAATAATATAACCCAAGTTCCTGAAAAATGTCATCATCAATAAATAACGAATCTGCATGCCAATGGTCAAGATAACACCGTGCTGCAAATTCCCCTTTCTGCAGTTCATGCCAGCATCCGCCTTTAATTCCATTTTTACAATACTTCATAACGTATTTCTCCTGCTTAACGAATTACCGATTTGTAAGACACCCCATCCAGATAATGATCCCGGGTTGCCTGCTGCCGCACCATACGAAGCGAAATATGGAACAAGCCTGCAATGAATGCGATAAATATCAGCGTAAACCAGCTGTTTTCCATAGATGCAATAAAATCATAACTGCCGTGCAGAAGAATTGGACAAATTACTGCCAGTTTCCGATACCGTTTTGCTTTTTCCTCATTTCCATACATATCAAATTTTTTGGCAAGCCCGTACCAGACTCCCATAAAAACACCAAAACATGCATGCCCCGGAATGGCTGTTACCGCGCGTAAAAGCGCTACTTCCAGCCCATACAGACCTACATAGCTGATATTTTCCCAGAGAGCAAAGCCGAGTGATACAAACACCGCATACACAACGCCGTCAAATCGGCAGTTAAATGCCGGAGAGTTCCACGTGCGTTTCTTTAACAAAAGGTATTTGAAGCCTTCTTCCGACAGTGCCACAACAAAAAAATAAAAGAAAAAATTATATAGAACAGAACCTTCCCAGAATACACCGCTCACAAACATATATCCAATGCTTTCTGTTACCATTGCCAGAAATGTAGCAATGATACCGGATATAGCAAGTGAAACAAGAAGCCCTGCCGGTTCTTTTTCCACACGGTCAGCCTGATAGATACAATATAAAAGATACAGCGCCGGAAGCACAGCCGCCGCAATCAGAACTGGATTTGTCATAATAAAATACCTTCTCTCAAACGATTCACACGCTGCTCGATTCTCGTTCTTTAAAATTTATTGATTTTTTTCATATTACACGCTTTCACTGCTTTTGTCCAGAACTTTACAGAAGAACCGTTCAGGAATTGTCATCCCGACAGATTTCTTTTATAATAAAAGCAGCATCATGATTGAAACACCACTGTTTATCGATACGAAAGGAGCGATTTTTATGTACACACATCAGGAACTGGAAACTATGATCCTGCAGTGCAGACGATGCCCGTTAAGCAAAAGCCGCAAACAGCCGGTAATCGGCAGAGGCAGCCTGAAAGCCGATATTATGTTTGTAGCCGAAGCACCAGGAACGCAGGAAGATGTACAGGGAATCCCCTTTGTTGGCCCTGCCGGGCGCGTACTGGATATTCTGCTGGCCTCCGCCAGTTTAACACGACAGGAAATCTATATCACCAATATTATCAAATGCCATCCGCCTGGAAACCGTGACCCAAAACCGGAAGAACAAACAGCCTGCCTACCCTATCTGCGCGCTGAAACTGCGCTCTTAAAACCGCCTGTTATCGTCTGCCTGGGCCGCATCGCTGCCCAGAAACTGATTGACCCTCAATTTAAAATCACGAAACAGCACGGCACATGGGTTTACCGCAAAGGTTACTGGATGACTGCCGTATATCATCCTTCTGCCATTCTGCGTGATCCGTCCAAACTGGAAGAAACAAAAAAAGATTTCCAGAGTATCATCCAGAAGCTGCAGGAAATCGAAGACAGCAAATATCCGCTGTAATAAATCGATATAAACTATAAAACAGAACGCACCTGTATATTTGTTTGTCCAGCTGAAATCGGACACTCTTTTTGGATTGTTTTACGCGAGACTGCACAAATATATCAGGTGCGTTCTCTGTCTTTTCTATTTTTTTACTTCCCGGCATTTTCCCGTTTCTTTTTCAGAAACTCCATACGCTGCAGTGCATCCCGGTCATCCGGTGCATATTCCAGCGCTTTGTTTAAATCAGCCTCTGCCTCGTCATATCGGTTTAAAACCGTATACAGACTGCCTCTGCCCTTATAGGCATACGTATAATAAGGATCCAGTTCCAGAGACTTATCAAAGCTTTCCAGGCTTTTCTCCCACTCTTCCAGCTTATAATAGAGATTACCCATATCCTTATACACAATCGCCGCTGAATACGGAGACAGCTCCAGAACCCGCTTCAGCCCCTCCAGAGCCGATTCAAATTCCTCCATATCCATTTCAATCAGCGCCTTATCCCAGATGGCCAGTGCATAATCCGGATTAATGGCAAGCGCTGCATTATAATCTTCCAGAGCAGCATCCACATCACCCATGTTCAGAAACAACAGCGCACGGTTATAAAAATACCCTTCATCATCCGCTTTTAACGAAATCGCTTTGTCGTAATCCTCCAGTGCCTTTCCATACTCCTTCAGACTGTGATTATAGATATTTGCCCGGTAAAAGTATGCCTGCGGCTGTGAATCATCCAGAGCCACAGCCTTTGCAAACCACTCCAGCGCCTCGTCAAACCGCTCATAATTTTTGGCTTCTACGCCTTTTTTCAGCGTCTCCTGATAATCCATTTTTCTCACCCTTTCAGCATCTTCAGCCGAATATTTTTTTATTCAGTTCCAGCCCTGTCGGAGTGACCGCAAGACCACCCTTCGCAGTTTCTCTCAAACTTTCAGGCAGGCTTCTTCCCACTGCACCCATAGCTGTAATCACTTCATCGGCTGGAATGACACTAGTAATTCCCGAAAGCGCCATATCCGCCATCACCATAGCCAGCGATGCCCCCAGCGCATTTCGTTTCGCGCAGGGAACCTCCACAAGCCCGGCAACCGGGTCACATACCAGCCCCATTACATTTTTCAGCACCATCGCACATGCCTCCCCGGCCTGTTCCGGTGTACCGCCTCTCAGTTCTACTGCTGCAGCCGCAGCCATTGCAGCCGCAGCCCCGCATTCCGCCTGGCAGCCGCCTACCGCACCGGATACCGATGCACGATGCGCAATCACCATACCAAAACCGGCACAGGTCATTAACGCAGTGGCAATCTGCTCATCGGTTAAATTATCCATCTCCTGCAGTTTTTTTAATACCCCCGGCACAATGCCGCAGGAACCAGCCGTCGGGCATGCCACAATACGCCCCATTGTAGCATTTACCTCGGCCACCGCCAGCGCATAGCTGACTGCTTCCATGATATTGCTGCCGCATAATAACGGTTGTTCACTCCGGCAATAATCGTAAAGCTTTCGACCTTCCCCGCCGATTAACCCGCCTTTGGATTTCTGCGGATTTGTTATTCCGGTATGAATCGATTCTTTCATTACCTGCCAGTTATATTTCATCTGTTCCAGTACCGCATCTTCTGAAATCTGTTTCTGTGCGGCTTCCTGTATTATCATAGCCTGCCCGATTGTACCGTCATGGTCATGTGCAAGCTGAATTAATGTTTCTACCGACCCGATTACCATCTGTCATCCTCCTGTCGCTCTATTTTAAATAC
>DAISWV010000022.1:0-11878 GCA_036826195.1 Peptococcaceae bacterium
TCAGAATATTGATTTGTTTGATTTGAATAAAATTTTCATTTTGTTTTCATTTTGAACAAGCCTTTTATTTGCTGTGTTCATTCTCATAAAAAAGTGAGTAACCGACATACTAGTAGCGAAACTTTGCTATTGGGTATGTCGGTTTTTTATTGGGAGGATTTGTAATGATGAGTGAACAGGTATGGACAGTTTTTGGGGTGGTGCAGATTTTCTTTGCTCTGGTTATCGGAATTTATTTTATTGGTCTGATAAAAGGACAGCGGCAGAGTAAAACGAAAATCACGATTAATACACAAAAAGAACAGGAACGGCTGGAAGGGATGCGGAAAATTCAGCTGTCAGAACCGCTTACAGCGCGAACACGTCCGGAGTGTTTTGCGGATGTCATCGGGCAGGAGGAGGGGATTAAAGCTCTGCGTGCGGCAATGTGCGGGCCTAATCCGCAGCATGTGATTATTTACGGCCCTCCAGGTGTGGGCAAAACAACGGCTGCAAGACTGGTGCTGGAAGAAGCAAAACAAATGGAAGGGAGTCCGTTTCTGGCTGACGCAGCTTTTGTGGAGGTGGATGGTGCCACGTCCCGTTTTGATGAGAGAGGGATTGCGGATCCGTTAATCGGCTCGGTGCATGACCCGATTTATCAGGGGGCCGGCTCTATGGGTGTAGCCGGGATTCCGCAGCCAAAGCCCGGCGCCGTGACAAAAGCACACGGCGGTGTGCTGTATATTGATGAAATCGGAGAACTGCATCCAATGCAGATGAATAAACTGCTGAAAGTTCTGGAGGACCGGAAAGTATTACTGGAAAGTGCTTATTACAGTGAAGATAACGAAAAAATACCCGGCCATATTCATGATATTTTTACCAACGGGCTGCCGGCGGATTTCCGGCTTGTGGCAGCAACAACGCGAAGGCCGGAAGAGATTCCGGCGGCCATTCGTTCCCGCTGTCTGGAGATATATTTTCGGAGCCTCTTGCCGGAGGAGATTATTGCGGTGGCAGAACGGGCAGCAAATCGCATGGAGATGCCTCTTTCCCGCAGAGCGGCAGAGTTAATCAGCGATTATGCCACGAACGGCCGAGAGGCTGTGAATATGGTGCAGATTGCAGCCGGCATGGCGATAACAGAAAACCGACGGGAGATTTGCCGGGAGGATATTGAATGGGTGATTAACAGCTGTCATTACACACCAAGACCCTGCAGCCGTATTGCGGATGAGCCGGATATCGGGCTGGTAAACGGATTGGCTGTGTGTGGCCCCAATATGGGTATTGTCAGCAGTGTAGAGGTTGCGGTATGCCCTGCAGAGGATAAAAAGGGAACAATCAAAGTAACCGGGATTGTAGAGGAGGAAGAACTGACAGGGGGAAACGGGCAGAAAATCCGGCGAAAGAGTATGGCGCGGTGTTCGGTGGAAAATGTGTGTACAGCGCTGAAAACAGTGCTGCATATGGATGTGGAACACTATCATATTCATGTGAATTTTCCAGGTGGGATACCAATTGATGGCCCTTCAGCCGGCATCACCATCGCTACGGCTATTTATTCAGCTATCAGCCGGAAGCCGGTGAATAACCGGCTGGCTATGACTGGTGAGGTTTCGATTCGCGGCAAGGTGCTTCCGGTGGGCGGCACCCCGGCCAAAGTGGAGGCGGCGCGGCAGGCAGGTCTGAAACAGGTGCTGATTCCTAAACAGAACTGGCAGGATTCCTTTTCTCATCTGGATGGTGTGGAAGTGATACCGGTTGAAGAATTAGCGGAGGCCGTGAAGCTGGCGATGGCGTAAAGAAAGGCATATACTTCTGATTCTATGCTGTGGTATAATTATACAAACAGCAAATGTCAGGAGGGATTCCGGTGGTGAAAAATAGAAACGAAAAACAGGAAATTCCGGAGGCTTTATACCAGTCGTCAGATCAATGGATGCAGGCTGCTATTGATGAGGCGCGGATTGGTATTTTTGCAAAGCATGGCGGACCGTTCGGAAGTGTTATTGTAAAAGATGGGGTTGTTGTAGGTCGTGGCCATAACACCGTTTTGCTGGATAACGATTCTACCTGTCATGGTGAGATGAATGCCATCCGGGATGCAGAAAAAAATCTTGGAACGTATGATTTAACCGGGTGTGTTATTTACACAACCGGGGAGCCGTGTAACATGTGCCTCAATGCCTGCCTGTGGGCAAATCTGGATAAGGTGTATTACGGCTGTACTATCGCAGATAACGGACTGATTGGTTTCCGCGATGCGGCCTATGATGAAATTTTCACAGGCAGAGAAAAACTGGGCGACTATCTGACCGAGTGTGACCGGGATGCCTGTCTAAAACTGTTTGACGAGTATCTGACTACGGACAGAACCATATACTGATGCATGATTTCATGCAGCGAAGGAAAACAAACACTGCTCCTGACGCTCTGCGGTATGCAGAATGTCAGGAGCAGTGCTGCTTTACAAAGAAGTCATTCAATTATTATTCAAATATCGGGAACAGAGCGGTGTCGTAGGCTCCGCTGCTGCTGTGTTTATCAGCAAACCAGAAATCGGCAAGTTTGCTGCCGCTTGTAGCAAAACGCATGCCATCGGTGGTGGTAACAACAAGATATACATTGTACCGGAGATTAGCTTCCTCTTTGCTGTATTTGTCCAGAAAATCTGCCTGATAATGCGGCTCATCCGCAGTGGAGTCCGCTTGTTTTACAGCGATATACGTATCTCCCTCTGGAATGGAATCCGGCGACGAAATCTGTTCCGGTTTACCTGTATAAACGGCTTCTGTTTCCGGAACGGCTGCAATGGCATTTTCTCTGGTGCCTTCGCGGCCTTTTTCGCCGGTGTTTACCACAATGCATTTCACTTCGGCGATTTCATCGGCGGCAAACGGCTGGCTGTTCATATCCGGCAGATAAATCCCCAGAACTTCACTGTTTCCGTCAGGAGTATTTTCCCAGCTGGAATGTACATAGCCTTTTAGATAATCCATTGTATGGATATCATAATCGCTAAGCATCTGCTGGCGGATGCCGGATGGCGATTGCATAATGAAGCTTGGCCGGATATATTCAGCAGGGTCAATCAGAATGGTTGCGCTGCCGTTTTTATCTGCGGGCTGGTCATATATTATTCCGTTTGCAGTAATACGGGCGATTAAAGCTTCGTTGTTCTGCAGTTCTTTTGGAACAGCCTGCATGGTAACAGCAATTTTGTTTCCGGCCAGTTTCATGGAAATATCCGTTTTTGTAAACAGACTTGCCTGTTCGGTTAACAGCTCGCTGATGCGGTTATACTGATGATCAAAATCATTTTCAATATTGCGGATATTATTCTGGATATTGGCCAGTGTATGATTATATTCGTAAGTCAAATCGTTTAGTTCCTGTTTAATCTGAACCAGCTGCCAGCTGTTGAAAAACAGCATAATTGCAAGGATGATGGCAATGGTCTTGTAATTGCGTTCATTCATAGAAACCACTCCTCTGTGTAAATATACGATGTGCTTATTTTTATAACCTGTTAATAAAAATATTATACTTGTTTATATAGTATTTGTCACGGAAAAAGGGATTTCTGGTTCCTGCGGTGAAATTAAGGGAAGTAGAATTCAAAAACTGGTTCAGTTTTGATGATTTTTTGCAAGAAGTGGATGAAAATTCAGAAAAATGATGATTTTAGTTGAAAAATTTGTGAAAAATCGTTAAACTGTTATCTACATGATCAGAGAAAGATAAAGAGGGTTGTATATGACAGAAGAATTTAATCAGGAATTGGAACAGCTTTTGACCGATGAGGTTCTGGAGGCTGCTATTGAAGAAGCATTAGGAGGGGAAGCTGCAGAGGAACAGGCACCGGAAATGGTTGTAATTCCGCTGCGAGGTATGGTAGTATTCCCGCATACAGAAAATCCGCTGGACTTAGGACGCAAGTTTTCTGTTGCGGCAGTGCAGGAATGCACGCGGGATAACAAGGAGGTACTGCTGGCATTTCAGAAAAATGCAGAAGCTGATTTACCATCCGCTGATAATTTATATGAATATGGGGTAGCTGCCAAAGTAAAACGTACCATCACGCTTCCAACAGAAGGGATGCGCGTTCTGGTAACGGCTCTGCGCCTTGTAAAAGTAACCGAATATCGTATCAGTGAGGAGCGCATCAGTGCTCTTTATGAGGAAGTGCCGGAGGCTGAATATGATGTGGATGCACTGGAAGTGAAAATCCGTGCCCTTCGTCATCAGTTTGAAGGTTATTTAAAACGCAGCAGCCGGATTGGTGCCGAACAGCTGGGGCAGATTATGAATGCGGAACCGTTGGTTCGTCAGCTGAACATGATGTGTAATTTCCTGAATGTTAAGCCGGAGGAGCGTTATGCGCTGCTGGCAGAACAGGATGTCGAAAAACGCATCGACCATATGCTGGAAGTGATTATTCGTGAAACCAGCTTCGCAGAGATGGAACGGGAGCTGAACGAAAAAGTAAAAGCGCAGATGGATAAAAGCCAGAAAGAATATTATCTGCGTGAAAAAATGAAAGTTATCAGTGACGAACTGGGCGAAGGGGAAAGCCGTTCGGAGGAAGTACAGGCCTTTAAAGAACGACTGGCAGTTCTGAATGTTTCGGATGAGATCCGTGAAAAAATCGAAAAACAGATTAACCAGCTCTTAAAAGTAAGCAATATGTCTCCGGAATATTCTGTGCTGCGCAACTATGTGGAAACGGTGCTGGATTTACCATGGAACAAGTACAGTGAGGACTGTCTGGATATCAAACATGCCGGCAAAGTACTGGATCGTGACCACTATGGCCTTGAAAAGGTAAAAGAGCGTATTCTGGAATCTCTGGCGGTGCGTCAGCTGCGCAATGATAATAAGGGCTCGATTCTGTGTCTGGTTGGGCCTCCGGGTGTGGGGAAAACTTCTCTGGCCCGTTCGATTGCAGAAGCTCTGAATCGGGAATATGTGCGTATCTCGCTGGGCGGTGTTCGTGATGAAGCAGAAATCCGCGGTCATCGCCGGACGTATGTCGGTGCAATGCCGGGCCGCATTATTCGCGGTATGATGGAGGCCGGAACAGCGAATCCGGTATTCCTGATGGATGAAATTGATAAAATGACAACCGATTTCCGCGGAGACCCATCTTCTGCTTTATTAGAAGTTCTGGACCCAGCGCAGAATAATACATTTAGTGATCATTTTATTGAACTGCCGTTTGATTTATCGAAAGTGCTGTTTATTACCACAGCCAACTCTCTGCAGACAATTTCGCAGCCGCTTCTGGACCGTATGGAAGTCATTGAGGTGGCAAGCTATATCGAAGAGGAAAAAGTACAGATTGCGCAGCGTTATCTGATGCCGAAACAGCTGAAAGAACATGGTCTGAAACCACGTCAGATTTATATTTCCGGTAATACCGTTCTGTATGTTATCCGCAATTACACCAGAGAATCGGGTGTGCGCGGCCTGGAGCGCCAGCTGGCAACAATCTGCCGAAAAGCAGCGCGCGAAGTGCTGGAACGAGATAAAAAAAGAGTTCGCGTTGATTTGCACAATATAGAACGCTATCTGGGAAAACCAAAATACCTGCGCAATCTGGAAGAACTGCAGGATGAAGTGGGCAAAGTAACTGGTATGGCGTGGACTTCGGTTGGCGGCGAAACCCTGAATATTGAAGTGAATACGTTCCCAGGCAAAAGCGAGCTGATTCTGACTGGCCAGATGGGCGATGTTATGAAAGAATCGGCACGTCTGGGGTTCAGCTATATTCGAAGCATCGGTGAAAGCCTGGGTATTGATTCGGAATTCTTTGAAAAGAACAGCATTCACATCCATATTCCAGAGGGTGCTACTCCAAAAGATGGCCCTTCGGCTGGGATTTCTATGGCAACAGCGGTCATTTCTGCGCTGACAAAACGTGCCGTTCGTAAAGAATTTGCGATGACCGGCGAATTGACACTGCGCGGCAAGGTGCTGCCAGTGGGCGGAATTCGTGAAAAAGTGCTGGCTGCACATCGTGCCGGCTGCACAAAAATTATCCTGCCAATGGAAAATATGAAAGATACCGAGGAAATTCCTGCTGATATCCAAAAAGAACTGGAATTCTATCCGGTACAGACTTTACAGCAGGTGCTGGATTTAGCCTTAGTGGAGGCGTAAACTATGATTATTAAAAATGCAGAGTTTGTCATCAGTGCGGTTGGGCCAAAACAGTATCCGACCGATGGACTGCCGGAGATTGCTCTGGCAGGTCGAAGCAATGCTGGCAAATCGTCAATGGTAAATAAATTTGTAAACCGCAAAAATCTTGCTCGCACCAGCAGTAAGCCGGGGAAAACCCAGACTTTGAATTACTACCGGGTGAACAGCGATGCTTTTTATTTTGTTGACCTTCCCGGCTATGGGTTTGCACAGGTGAGCCAGGCGGAAAAAGAAAAATGGGCCAAGTTTATTGATGCCTACTTAACAAAAAGAGAAAATCTCTGCGGTGTGATTCAGCTGGTGGATTTACGCCATCCGCCGAGCAAAGATGATATCAATATGTATGAGTGGCTGATGCACATGCACAAAGATGTGCTGGTGGTTGCCACAAAATGCGATAAAATCTCCAAAGGCCAGTGGTTGAAACATATTAAACAGGTGCGTGAGGGCTTAAAGGCCGATAAGAGCCAGCAGATTCTTGCCTTTTCTGCCGAAACCGGTCAGGGCATGGAGGAACTGCATCAGTGGGTGGAATCCCGTATTGCATCGGTTATTCCGGAGATGGAAGAGTAACAACTGAATAAGAAAAATTAAAAGCAGAACTAATGGTTTGCTCGACGACTTTTCCTCTATGTTTTAGACATTTTCTTCGATTGTACAGCTTTGTCAAACTTTGTTTGCCACGCTATGTACAATCTTGAAAATATCTACTCCGTTTCGGAATGCGTCTGCTCGCAAATCAATTGTTCTGCTTTTTGCATTAGTTTCTAATATAGTTTATGAGGGATGCAGATGAGATACAAATTTTAAAAATCTCTGAAAATACATCTTTACTTTTGCGCTTTAGCGTGATAAAATACTAAAAGATTCAGAAATGATTCTGAATGATAGTTATTATCTCGATAAATGATTTGGGGGAGACAAACATGAAAAAGAAATTTATGAAAGTTTTAGCAGCTGCACTGGTTGCAGGTATGGCACTGACAGGTTGCGGCGGTTCTGGCGAACAGGCACAGGAACCAGCTGGCGAAGAAACCGCAATGGTATATGCGGTAGAACTGGGTTCTGCTGGTGAAGCGGCTGCAAAAGAACTGGGTCTGGAATACAATGCAGTTAACTCCCAGGGCGATGCTCTGATGGAAGTTGCTGCAGGCACATCCGATGCTGCGATTATTGACCTGTTAATGGCTGGTGCTATGATTGGCGAAGGCACAAGCTATCCAGATATGGAACTGGGCGATCAGCTGACTGAAGAAAAATACGGTGCAGGCTGCCGTGTAAATTCTGACCTGACCAGCTTTATTAACCAGGTAATGTACGAAGCACAGGAAGACGGCACTCTGGTTGCAACTGCTGAAAAATACGGCGTACAGGCTTCTCTGGTTGAACAGCCTGAAAGCACATTCGCAGCTTCTGAAGCTGACAGTGATGTAGCTTACATTCAGGATAAAGGCACTCTGGTAGTTGGCATCACTGAATTTGCTCCAATGGACTACAAAGATGAAAACGGCGAATGGGTTGGCTTTGACGCTGACATGGCTCGTTTAGTTGCTGAAAAACTGGGTGTTGCATGTGAATTCGTAGTAATTGAATGGGATGCTAAAATCATGGAACTGGATTCCAAAGCAATTGACGTTGTATGGAACGGTATGACATTAAACGAATCCGTACTGGAAGCTATGAACTGCACAAATCCATACTGCAACAACGCACAGGTAATTGTACTGCCTGCTGCTGAATAAGCAATGAAACTGTAAACCCACTACAAAAACAAAGCAGAGGACTTTGTCCTCTGCTTTGTTTCGGGTTTAAGACAAAGAAACATTTTACATAGTTGCGGCTAATCTGCCGTTAAATAAAAAACATACTGGTAATTTTAATAAAAACTATGAATTAAAATAAAAGGGAGAAAACTTATGCCTGAGATGTTCTGGTCTGTCAATCAGGCGCTGTTTTTGGCGCTGGTTGATACGTTTAAAATTTTTGCATGTACGTTGATTTTTGCAATTCCGTTAGGGTTGCTGCTTTCTTTTGGTTCTATGAGTAAAATCAAGCCTTTGAAGTGGGCAATCGATTTGATTGTATGGGTATTCCGCGGTACGCCTCTGATGCTGCAGTTGTTTGTAGTATTCTATATTCCAGGGATGATGTTCCATAACAATGTATGGGGCAGCGGTACCGATGGACGTATGCTGGCTACCATCGTAGCATTCAGCCTGAACTATGCCTGCTATTTCTCGGTTATTTTCCGCGGCGGTATTGAAGGTGTTCCAGCCGGGCAGAGAGAAGCCGGTGAAGTGCTGGGGATGACAAAAAGTCAGATTTTCTTCAAAATCACTCTGCTGCAGATGATTAAACGGGTTGTGCCTCCGATGTCTAACGAAATTATCACACTGGTAAAAGATACTTCTCTGGCACGTGTAATCGGTGTTGTAGAACTGACTCATGCCGGTTATGCCTATATCAAGGCAGCGGGGATTATCTGGCCGTTATTCTATACAGCCGTATTTTATCTGCTGTTTGTAGGGATTTTAACCATTCTGTTCAACTTTATTGAACGTAAGCTGAGCTATTTCCGATAAGAAGTAAGGGGGAGAAACATTATGGCAATTCTGGAAGTTAAACATATTGAAAAACATTTCGGCAATACAAAAGTGCTGAAAGATGTCAGTTTCTCACTGGATGCCGGCAATACACTGGCGATTATCGGCTCCTCCGGTTCCGGGAAAACCACTCTGCTGAGATGTCTGAACTTTTTGGAAACACCGGACAACGGCACTATTTCTGTACACGATAAAGTTATTTTTGATGCATCGCTGCCGGCTAGTGAAAATGAGAAAGATTTACGCCGGAAACGTCTGCATTTTGGTATGGTATTCCAGTCCTTTAATCTGTTTCCGCAATATACTGCACTGGAAAATGTAATGCTGGCAGAACAGCTGTTAGCAAAAGAACGTTCGGATTTTAAACAGCACAAAAAACAGATTTACGCGGAAATTGAAGCGCATGGTAAAGAACTTCTGGCTCAGATGGGTCTGGCAGATCGTATGGATCACTATCCGCATCAGTTATCCGGCGGTCAGCAGCAGCGTGTGGCAATTGCCCGTGCACTGGCATTAAAACCGGATATTCTTTGCTTTGATGAGCCAACTTCAGCTCTGGACCCGGAACTGACCGGTGAAGTATTAAAAGTAATCCGCAGTCTGGCAGAAAATAAAACGACTATGGTTATTGTTACGCATGAGATGGCATTTGCTCGTGATGTAGCGGATCAGATTATTTTTATGGATGGCGGTGTTGTGGTGGAACAGGGTGATGCAAAAGAGGTTATTAATCATCCGAAAGAAGAGCGCACCAAGCAGTTCCTGTCTCGCTATACACAAGGTTAATCAAAAAATAAAAGCAGCTCTGAAACTAAAGTTTCAGAACTGCTTTTTTACTTTTTGCGGCATCTTTGCCTTGTGCCGCATCATACATACCCTGCATATAAGCCATTGCCAGAGAGCGTTCCGACTCGTTTAACCGGCTGAAAAGATTTACAGCAGCCAGCTGTTCGTCGGTAAGTGCCATTTCTGCCAGCGGTTTCCGTACATCGGACAGGCCCATGATATAGTCCATGCTGGCATGAAACAGATTGCTCATACGTACTAACAGTGCATAACTTGGGTTATGACGCCCTGTTTCGTAGGCGCTGATGGTTTCCTGCGAAACTTCCAGTTCGGTACTGAGTCGAATCTGGGTCATGTTAATTTCTTCTCTTAAGGAACGAATGCGATTAGCCATGTGAATCACCTCTATGCACATCATACAGGTTATCGTTGTATTTTTTAGAGGATGATGCTATACTTATTAGTATGTAACATGGTAGTTGATATATGTCTAGATTGTATTCGTAAAAATAAAAAGCTGTATTGGCAGAGATCTGCTAATACAGCTTTTTTACATTCGTAAGTATTATTTCCTGCAGTGTTTAGATGATAATTCCAAGCTGGCTGCATATTGTATGAAAAATGGTGTCGCCGTTTTCATTGCCGAATGTCTGAAGGAGAATCTGGCCAAGTGGCGGCTGGATACCATGCATCATGCGCAGCTGGATGATAAAGGCATACGTATCATCCTCATTTAGTGTTGTGTGATTCTGTCCGTGGAATGTGAGTTGATAGCCCTGCAGTGTTATCGAGAACTGCTGGTTTGCATTCTGAAACAGCGGATAAGTTCTGTCCTGCAAATCGTTTTCCACTGCATTCAGAAAAATATCGTACCATTTGTCTTCCAGCGTTTCGGCTTCTTTTCGAGTAAGTGGGATATCGTTGTTGCGGAATCGGTAATTTACCGGCATCCACTGTGGATTTCCTTTGGTCAGGCAGTATGCTTCGCCGAATGTGTTTGCCTGGTATAATTTTTCGTAGTCCGGTGTAATACGGTAAATAACAAAGGCATCTTTGTAGTGTTCTGTTAATTCCCGATAAGCGTCAGCTGTTTCGGTATACTGCTGCAGGTCGGATAAGGCATCGAGGATGCCGTTATAATACCAGGCCTGTTTCTCTTTTGGAGCGTTAAACCGTTCCCATACCATATCGCCAAGCGAGGCGTAATCACGGGCAATGGCACGTAAATTTGAGAGCTTATCTGCTAAAATCAGCATTTTCACTCGTTCATCAGCCTGTTTTGCTGCCATAATAGCGGTGGTTTTACGCTCTGCCCAGCTTTTCGATTTGTCTTCGCTGTGATGGTTCACTAGTTGCGCAACATCCTCGCCGAAAAGTGACAGCAGTTCCTCGTATGCGGTATCGGTATCCTCCAGCACATCGTGCAGAACGCCGGCAATCTGCAAATCCATATCGGCCTGCATTTCGGATAAAATCTGCAGTGTTTCCAGCGGATGCAGGATATACGGCAGCGCGGTACCTTTGCGAAGCTGTCCGGCATGGCGTTCCGTTGCAAATATAATTGCCTGATTTAAGCGTGCGTTATCGCGCAGTACCTGTTCCATATCAAATGCCGGTTCTTCTTCTGCCGACGGCTGGGTATTGCAGATAACGGGATTGTTTTCTGAATATGTCATAAGAGAAACCTCCTGTCTGATTTTTATTTCTGTAAAAAAGCATACCATAAATCTTGAACTTTTGCTATGATTCTGCGCTGTGTTTTGGTGCAGAAATCAAAAACAAGATTTTATCCATAAAAATACAGATTTTTTTTGGAGAAGTACTTGTATTCCGTTTCAAATAGGATTAAAATATTCTGTACGCTATTTTTGTGAGATATTTTAGGAGGCTGCTATGAAACAGGAGAACATTAGAAATATAGCAATTATTGCCCACGTAGACCATGGTAAAACAACTCTGGTTGATAAACTGCTGAGTCAGTCCGGTACTTTCCGTGAAAATGAACAGGTTGCAGACCGTGTGATGGACTCCGGTGATCTGGAACGTGAAAAAGGGATTACCATCTTAGCAAAAAATACTGCCATTACCTATGGTGATTATAAGATTAATATTGTAGATACCCCGGGTCATGCCGACTTTGGCGGTGAAGTAGAACGTATTATGAAAATGGTTGACGGTGTTCTGCTGGTTGTTGACGCATTCGAAGGTTGCATGCCGCAGACTCGTTTCGTTCTGAAAAAAGCACTGGAACAGAAACTGACACCAATTGTTGTTATTAATAAAATGGACCGTGAATTTGC
>DAISWV010000023.1:0-11722 GCA_036826195.1 Peptococcaceae bacterium
CAGCATCGCGCATGGAGCAGGCCGCCTATGCCCAGACCGGCGGGCAGCAGAGCGGCAATAAAAAACGTAAAAAAAATAACGGGTTCAAGGCGGTGGTAGCCACTGGTCTAATCTGTTCGCTGATTGGCGGCGGTATCGGCGGTGTGGTTGGCGCAAATATTGCAGCCGATAATCTGAAAGCTTCTCTGATGAGCAGCACGGAGGATGAAGAGGAAGGTCGCGGCCGTCTGGAACTGGTAGGAAACAATCAGGAAATCTCACCGGTGGTTGCCATTGCCGAGAAGGTAACGCCATCGGTTGTAGGGGTAAAAACCTTTGGCACTGCCTATACCTACTGGGGACAGCGGATTCCAAACCAGGAGCTGGGCAGCGGCTCTGGGATTATTTACAGCAAAGACGGATACATTATTACCAACTATCATGTGATTGAGGATGCAACCTCTGTGATGATTACCCTGAGTGATGGCACTGAATACGATGCTCGTATTATTGGTTCCGATTCCTCCAGCGATCTGGCGGTGCTGAAAGTGGAAGCAGAAAAACTTCCGGCTGCCGACTTTGGCGATTCGTCTGCTTTGCAGATTGGCGAGTTGGTTGTGGCAATCGGGAATCCTCTGGGCTATGAAAATACCGTAACCGATGGGATTGTAAGCGGCTTAAACCGCCAGCTGACCGATTATATCGACAGCGCTACCCTGATTCAGACCAATGCCACCATTAACAGCGGCAACAGCGGCGGGGCGCTGGTAAACAGCAGAGGCGAAGTGGTTGGTATCAACAGCGCTAAGCTGGTCGCTTCCAATGCGGAAGGTATGGGGTTTGCCCTGAGCATCAACGAAGTGAAACCGATTGTAGAGGAAATTATCAGCAAAGGCCACGTAAGCCGTCCGTATCTGGGTGTATCCATTAACAGTCAGTATCAGGTAGATGCTGATACCGCAGAGCGGTATGAAATTCCAATGGGGATTCAGATTGCGGAAGTTGCAATAAACGGTCCTGCTGATCGTGCCGGCCTGCAGGCAGGTGACATTATTTATAAAGTGAACGACACGCTGATTCAGAGTTTCGATGATTTGAGTGAAATTATTGATGACAGCAAAGTTGGCGATAAACTGCGCATTCTGGCAGAACGCAACGGCCAGAAAATAGTGGCGGATGTAACACTGGGTGAAGCAAACGCCGAGTAAAACCGGATAATCAGATAACGCAGCCGAATCGGTGAAAAACATTGCCGGTTCGGCTGTTTTGTATGCAGATGCTGGCTGAATTTTTGAATATTGGCAGGAAACAGGCAGGAAAATCCGTTTGAATGGAATAATTTATTAAAAGAGGATTAGTTATATGAAATTAGGAAAGTGAGAGAAGTTTATGACGAATCTGTCGTTAAAAAAATTCACGCAGTATGCGCTGATTATTGCTCTGGTGTATCTTGGTGTTTCGTATCTGCCGGAGATTATCGGGTTTGGCGGTCTGATATGGAGCGCGGCCTCGCCGTTAGTCATCGGCTGTGTGATGGCGTATGTGCTGAATATTCTGCTGGTGCGGCTGGAGAAAATCTATTTTCCGAAGTCACAGAAACCAATTGTGCAGAAAAGCCGCCGGCTGGTGTGCGTTATTCTGTCCTTTGTTATTCTGGTTGCCATTCTGATGCTGGTAGTTAATGTCGTGCTGCCGGAGGTAACCTCCAGTGTGACACTGATTATACAGGAGATTCCTCGTGTATGGGAAGAATGCCGTACCTGGATGATTGCACATGCGGATTATATTCCAGTGATTCAGCAGTATCTGGAGCAGGCTGAATTCAACTGGTCAGCGTCGCTGAAAAAGGCTTTTGATGCAGTTGCAAACAGTGCCGGCGATGTACTGAATTCGGCAGTGGGGATTGCCACTTCCGCCTTCGGTGTTGTGGCCAAGGTGGTTATCGGGCTGATTTTTGCATTGTATCTGCTGTTTGGAAAAGAAAAACTGAGTGCTCAGGGGTTAAAGATTCTGCGCGCTTATCTGAAACCGGAACAGAAAGAAAAAGTGCTGTATGTGTTGCGTACCGTTCATGAATCGTTTGGCAATTTTATTGTGGGGCAGTGTACCGAGGCTGTTATTTTAGGTGTGCTTTGCGCGCTGGGTATGACAGTTCTGGGGCTGCCGTACGCTGTGATGACCGGGACCATTATCGGGGTATCGGCGCTGATTCCTGTGGTTGGTGCTTATATCGGCGGAGCGCTGGGTGCATTTATGATTTTTACAGTAGATCCAGCAAAAGCACTGGTATTTTTAATTTTCCTGGTGATTCTGCAGCAGCTGGAAGGCAATATTATTTATCCGCGTGTGGTTGGCAATTCGATTGGTTTGCCAGGGCTGTGGGTGCTGGCGTCTGTTACCATCGGCGGTGGTGTTATGGGTGTAGCGGGCATGCTGATTGGTGTGCCGTTATCGGCTGCGCTGTATAAACTGTTTGCGAATCATGTAAATCGAAAGCTGGAAATGAACGAATAAAATAAAAGTGTACTTGTTATATATAGTAGGAATCGTACACAAAAGAAGGGAAGATCTCCTGATTATCTTTGACCGAATTCCGACTATAGATGGAGCACGATCAAAGCTGTCCAGGAGCGTGACGGATAATGCGTTAGCAGTGTTCCGGCGACGCTGGACAGTTTTGAGGTAGTGTCCAGATATGGAGGGAGAGGCAAAGAATAACAGGAGGTCTTCCCTTATATACGTATATTCATAATTTTTAGATTAGTAAATCCGGTTTACTTTAAAGCCGCCGGCTTCCAGCGCATCAATAACTGTTTTGATGTGCTCGTGGCCATTTGTTTCGGCGGTTACTTCCAGCTGTACATTCTGTACACGGTCGATGGCTTTGAACTGGTTGTGTTCCAGTTTAATAACGTTGGCGCGATGATCGCTTAAAATCTGTGCGATACTCAGCAGCTGCCCCGGTGTATCTGGTAAATCAACGGTAAAGCACAGTACACGGCCGCGGGTTACCAGACCGGAGTTAATGGTGGAGGAAATGGTAACCATGTCGATATTGCCGCCGCTTACTACGCAGGCAATATTTTTGTTACGGGTGTTCAGCTTTTTAATAGCAGCAAGAGGCAGAGCACCGGCCGCTTCACAGATAATTTTATGCCGTTCCAGGAGCAGCAGCAGTGCTTCCATGATTTCTTCCTCAGTTACCTGAATAATCCCGTCTACATATTTGCTGCATACTTCCAGGGCTAAATCGCCTACGGTTTTTACAGCAACGCCTTCCGCACCGGTCTGCACTTTGTCCAGTGTTACCACATGCCCTGCATCCAGTGCCGCAGTCATGCTGGCAGCGCCTACCGGTTCCACACCGATAACCTGAATGGTTGGCTTGATGGCTTTGGCCGCCATTGCAATGCCGCTGATTAAGCCGCCGCCGCCAACAGGAACCAGAATCTGATCAATATCTTCCAGCTCGTCTAAAATTTCCAGTGCAATTGTTCCCTGCCCGCACATTACATCATAGTCGTTATAAGGGTGAACGAAGGTGTAGCCGTTGGCTTCTGCCAGTTCAACCGCTTTTGCATAAGCTTCATCGTAAACATTGCCGTGCAGAACCACATTGGCACCGTAGGATTTGGTGGAATCAATTTTAATTAACGGCGTCACCTGCGGCATTACGATGGTAGCCTGAATCCCCATTTTAGAGGCAGCCAGCGCAACCCCCTGGGCATGATTGCCGGCAGAAGATGCGATAATCCCTTTGGCACGTTCTTCTTCGGTTAAATTTGCGACTTTGTTAAAAGCGCCGCGAATTTTAAAGGAACCTGTTCTCTGCAGATTTTCCGGTTTGATATAAATATGGTTGCCGGTCTCCTTGCTGAAAAATTCGCTGTAAATCATATCGGTAGTCCGCAGTACGCCGTCCAGATTGGCAGCCGCTTTGCGAACGTTTTCCAGATGATTGGTTGTGTCCAGATTCATTTTATATTCTTCCTTTCTGTTGATATCGAATAAATACTATGTCTCATGTTTTGACACTATAAATTTTAAGTTTAGATTTTTTAATTATAGCACTCCGAGCCAGTGAGATACAAGAGCAACCTGGAGAAAATATGGACATTTGTCCGCTAAGGAGAAAATAATACAAAATGCAGGATACCTGTATAAATTTTTTGCGTTTTTTTAAAAAAAGCCGGAACTTTTTCTATCGGTCTGCGTCTGTGTATATGTGACGCAGAGGCGCACAGATAAATAAAAAATAATACCCCAAATAAGGAGATTTTTTAATTATGAAAAACAAAAAATTAGTAACACTGGCGTTAGCTACCGCATTAACTGTATCTGCAATGACACCGGCATTTGCAAATCCGGTACTGATTAGTGAAGCACCGGCAGCTGACCCTGCTATTGTAGCTCAGGAGGAACAGGCTATGCAGTTTGCAAGAGCATTTGGTACTGTACAGGAAGTAAACACAGAAGAAAACTATGTTCTGGTACGTACTGCGCAGGATGATATCCGTTTCAATATTGATGAAAACACCTGGCTGATGGATGGTGTGACAGGGACTCCTGTAACACTGGCTGATCTGGAAGGCAAAAACGTGGCTGTTTCTCACAGCATGGCTATGACCATGAGCCTGCCTGCACAGAGCTATGCATACGCTGTTATCATTGAAGGCGATGTAATGCCGAACTATGCAATCATTGAAGATGTAACAGTGACAGAAGACGGCGTTCGTTTAACAACTGAAAACGGCGGCATGTGGGTAACCGTTGTGAACGATGCACAGGTTTCTCCATTCCGTACCAGAAATATTGTAACCGTTCAGGATTTACAGCCGGGTGCAGAAGTTGTATTATACTACAACGCTGTTGCTATGAGTTATCCAGGTCAGGCATCCACTGACCGTGTGGTTCTGCTGAAAGCGGCAGAAGCTGCTGTACAGGAACAGGAAGAAGCTGTTGTGACACCGGCTGCAGGTGAACTGGTAAATCTGCGTGAGGCTGTTTCCGGCATGGGTATGGATATCCAGTGGGATGCAGAAAGTCAGACTGTAACTCTGCAGAAAGGCGCATTCACAGCAACTATCATCATTGGGGATGAAAACTACGGCATCAACCGTATGCTGGTTCGCGACCAGGCTCCTGAAATTCGTGACGGCCGTACTTATGTACCACAGAGCTTTGTAGATGCTGTAAAAGAAGCACTGAAATAGTATCCGGCGAAGAAATAACACAAAATCAGATGTAAAGAATGGCGAAGCTGTCGGCGAATTCCGGCGGCTTCGCTTTTTATATAGTTTTTGCAGAAATTTTTTGTAAAAATGACTTTATTCCAGCGGAGAAATCTTATATAATCATCGTAGAAAGAGGACAGAAAGGAAGACGGCTGATGCGGATTCTGATTGATGCAGATGGGTGTCCGGTGGTAGATGAGGCGGTTTCACTGGCGCAGGAGTTTTCACTGGAATGTATTATTTTGTGTGATACGGCCCATTATTTCAACCGGGAGGGTGCCCGTACTGTTGTATTATCACAGGGTGCCGACAGTGTGGATTTTGCTCTGGTAAATATGGTGAAAGCCGGTGATATTGTAGTGACACAGGATTACGGGCTGGCAGCCATGTGCCTTGCCAGAAAAAGCAGACCGATTCATCAGAACGGCATGCTGTATCATGACGGCAACATTGACGGTCTTCTGGCGAGTCGTCATACAGCTCAGAAAATCAGAAGGGGCGGAGGGCGAACAAAAGGGCCTTCCAGACGGACGAAAGAGCAGGATATGCAATTTACCAGCCAGCTGCGGAAGCTGATTGCTGAAGCACTGGCCGAAGAACATACTGAAAACTGTAACAGCGGGAATATGGAAACAGAATAAGGGGGAATTGAGAATGAACGAAACCGTACAGAAACATCGTGAATATTTCAAATCCGGCGTAACACTGGATCTGGACTGGAGAATTCATCAGCTGAAAATCCTGAAAAAAACCATAAAAAAATACGAGGAAAATCTGGTATGGGCACTGCGTGATGATTTAGGCAAATCTGAATTTGAAGCGTATGTCAGTGAGATTAACATGGTGCTGACAGAACTGAGCGGTGCCATTAAAAATCTGCCGAAATGGGCAGAAAACAGAAGCGTGGAAGGCGGTGGCCTGATTCAGTATCCGGGCAAACTGGAAACACATGTGGACCCTCTGGGTGTGGTTCTGCTGATTTTACCATGGAACTATCCGGTGCAGATGGTATTTTCTCCACTGATTGCAGCGGTGGCTGCCGGCAACTGTGTGGTTGTGAAACCGTCTAATCTGGCACCGAAGACCGAAGAAATCATCCAGACAATTATTAAAGAAACCTTTGAAGATGGTCATGTCAGTGTATTTACCGGCGGTGCAGAAGTGGCGCAGGAACTGCTGAAAGAAAAATTTGACCATATTTTCTTCTCCGGTACATCGGAACATGGGAAAGTTGTCATGAAAGCTGCAGCGGAGCATCTGACCTCTGTCACACTGCAGCTGAGCGGGAAAAACCCTTGTATCGTAGATGAAAGTGCAGATATCCGAATTGCGGCAAAACGTATTATCTGGGGCAAATGTCTGAACTGCGGCCAGACCGCGGTAGCGCCGGACTATGTCATGGTAGCTCGCTCTAAGATGGATGAACTGATTGACTATATGCATTATTATCTGGATGAATTCTATCCGGAAGGCGTTATGGACAATCCAGACTATCCTTGCATCATTAATGCAGAGCAGATTGAACGTCTGGCCGGTTATCTGGAAGAAGGCACTGTGCTGCGCGGCGGGGAATATGACATCGAAAAACGCAAAATGGAGCCGACTCTGCTGGTAAAAATGGACATTGAAAACAGTAAAGTTATGAGCGAAGAAATTTTCGGGCCGATTCTGCCGATTATTCCATTTGACAGATTAAGCGAATCCATGGATTATATCACCAGTCGTCCAAAACCGCTGGCATTATATCTGTTCACCCGTGATCCGGGCGTGAAAGATCTGGTTCTGGAAAATGTTCTGTTTGGCGGCGGCTGCATTAATGATACCATTTTCCACAACAATAACTCTAACATTCCACAGCGCGGTGTAGGGGAAAGTGGTTTTGGCGGCGGTTATCACGGGAAAGCAGGTTTTGAAACCTTCTCTCATGTGAAAGTTATCCTGAAGCAGTCTAACGAAATCGAACTGCCTCTGCGTTATCCGCCATACCAGAAAAAACTGAAAATTGTTCGTAGTATGATGAGCAGATAAGCGGTAATACAGTGGAATTATCCACAGAGTTATCCACATTATCCACACAGTTATGCACAGAGAGAAGCGGATAACAAACGTATTTCTCGTATGGGATGTGTATAAGCATTGTATTTCCTGTACACAGGAAATACAATCTATCTCTGAATTAATTTTTCGAACAGAAAACAATACTGCAGGTAAGAAGCGATCGTGTTTCCCGCCTGCAGTATTTTTTATGCTTACTATAAACAGGAGTGGGCAGAAATCTGTCGATTCCTGTCAGATAAAAAACAGGCAGTGCACTTCTGAATTTTTTCTGTCGAGGGAACAGGAATTCCCGGATGCAGATATTGTCGAAGTTCCTCGAAGTGCCGATAAATGGCGGTTTGTGTCGATTCTTTTGGGTATCCTTTTTCTGGTAGATGTGCTATTCTGAGGACACGCGAAAGGAGGGATGCATATGAAAAACAATACAACCGTGCATCAGAAAAACAAAAAGTTCAGAGGGAAGAGAGGAAATGGAGGTTTCACGCTGGTTGAACTGATTGTGGTTATTGTTATTATGGGGATTTTAACCGCAGCAATTCTGCCAACGGTCACCGGGTATGTAGCCAGTGCCAGAGAACAGGTGGAAGAATCCAACAAGCATATGGTGGAGCAGGCTGCGCACCTGTATCTGACCAACTGGGAAATGGAACATGGCGGCTCTGAAAGTGTATCAATTACTGCAAAAGATCTGGTAGACGAGGGGTATCTGTCCGCGCTGCCCGATGGCCAAAATTACACCGTGACCATTACAAAAGCAAATAACGGACGGCACTATAATGTGCAGGTAGAAGACAGCCAGACTTCTGGCTCAGAAGAGGAAGAAACGCCGCAGAGCTGACATGATACGCGTGGTCATAATTCGGGTATAAAGGGATAATTCATAACAAGAGAAAAACATCTTCTGGCCTGTCGTACAGAATACAAAGGAATGCCGACTTTAGCTGTGCGGCAGGCAGAATACATAGAGTGTTATCGGTGCTATACGCATATCCGGTGCCCCCGGCACATGTGTCCACGATACAGAGACGGATATATGTGGCTGCGAAGCGTTTCTGCTTTGACTATGACAGTTGAAACAGGCTTTGTTGACAATAATTTATAGTGATAAAAAAAACTTTTATGAAAACGTGTTGTCAAAAAATTAAGAATATCGTACAATAATAGCAGCAAAGTTGTGAAGTGATTCGCATAGGTCGACTAACCAATCAAACACACACAAACCGACTAGCTTTGCTAATAGATGCTTTGCGGGAAATTCCCTTGAAGCATCTTTTTTTTTTGCCGGTTTTCGTGTAGAATAGAAGCAGTGTTTTACAGGAAAAGAGGCTTTACAATGAAACGAACATTTAAACGAGTGATGGCTGTTCATGATCTGTCCGGCCTGGGGCGCTCCTCTCTGATGGCAGCAACACCGGTGCTGTCGGTAATGGGGGCGCAGGTGTGCCCGGTGCCTACGGCAGTATTGTCCAGTCAGACCAGTGGTTTTGAAAATTATACATTTGTTGATTTAACGGATAATATGCCAGGCTATTTAAAACACTGGAAAGATTTGCAGCTGGATTTTGACTGCATTTACAGTGGTTTTTTGGGTTCTGTGCGGCAGATTGTGATTATGGAGCAGGTGCTGAAGGATTTTAATGCCGATGGACAGGCGCTGGTTGTCATTGATCCTGTGCTGGGTGATGATGGTGCGTTATATGATACGATGGATCAGGAAATGGTAGAGGAAATGGGCCGTTTAATCCGTCATGCAGACATTATTACGCCAAATGTGACAGAACTGAAACTTCTGTTGGGGATTCCGGCAGAAGATGCGCTTTACGCGGAGGATTTACAGGATCTTTTGCCGCAGATGGCGGACAAAGGGCCTGAGACGGTTGTGGTTACCGGTGTGCATCGGAAAAACGGCGGCCGCTGTGTGTGCTGTTATCAGAAAGCAGAAGCGCAATATCAGGAGATTGACTATAAAGAACTGCCAATCTGTTATCCGGGAACCGGAGATATTTTTGCATCGGTATTAATTGGCGGTATTCTGCAGGGGCGCAGTCTGCAGGAAAGCATCCAGCTTTCGGCCGATTTTATCTGTCACGCAGTGGCAGATGCGATTGCTGCCGCAGAGCCAATCCGTGACGGTGTTCAGCTGGAAAAAAATCTGTATCGTCTGGTATATCAGCCGGAACAAAATTAAGAACAGGCAAATAAAAAGCACGCAGATAGATTTTTATCTGCGTGCTTTTCTTATGGTAATGTGTATGGAGACGGCTTATCTGGTTACCAGACGGCATACGGCATTGGCATATGCAACTGGGTCTTCGATATTCAGCCCTTCGATTAACAGGGCCTGATTGTACAGAACATTTGCTAAGTCGGATGCTTTTGCTTCATCTGCGGCATACAGACTGCATAAGGTCTGGAAGACTTCGTGGTTTGCATTGATTTCCAGAATGCGATCCAGCTTCGGCATGGTATGACCGTTTGGCATGGACTGCAGTACACGTTCCATTTCCAGAGATAATGGGCCGTCGGCAGCGATACATACCGGGTGAGATTTCAGTCGGGTGGACAGTTTGATTTCTTTTACTTTACCGTTCAGTGCTTTTACACAGAAATCCAGCAGTTCTTTATGTTCTTCTGTTTTCTGTGCCGCTGCTTCTTTTTCTTCTGCACTTTCCAGATCAACATCGCCGTCGGCAATGGATTTGTATGGTCTTTCTTTATAATCGCGCATCATTTTGATAGCGAATTCATCGATTTCGTGAGTCAGATACAGAACTTCGTAGCCTTTTTCATGGAACAGTTCCATCTGAGGCAGCAGATCAATCTGTTCTACGGTGCGGCCGCATGCATAATAGATTTCTTTCTGATCTTCTTTCATGCGTTCTGTGTATTCCGCCAGAGTGACCATTTTCTTTTCGGTGGAGGAGTAGAACAGCAGTAAATCCTGCAGCATTTCCTTGTGTGCACCGTAATCATTATGGCAGCCGGCTTTCAGCTGTAATCCGAAGGAGTCAAACAGTTTTTCGTATTTTTCCCGGTCGTTTTTCAGCAGCTTTAATAATTCGGATTTGATTTTCTTTTCCAGGCTGGAGGAAATCAGCTTCAGCTGGCGGTCATGCTGCAGCATTTCACGGGAGATATTCAGCGATAAATCCTGAGAATCTACCAGGCCGCGTACAAAGGCGAAATGATCCGGCAGCAGGTCCGCGCATTTATCCATAATCAGAACGCCGCTGGCGTACAGGGATAACCCTTTCTCGAAATCTTTCGTATAGAAATCATAAGGCGCTCTCTGCGGCACAAACATCATAGCAGTGTAAGTAGCAGAGCCTTCGGTATTAGAGTGGATTGTCAGCAGAGGGTCTTCAAAATCCAGATATTTTTCCCGATAGAAGCGTGTATATTCCTCATCGGTAACCTGTGCCGGCATCTTTTTCCAAAGCGGTGTCATGCTGTTTACGCGCTGCACTTCCACAACGGTTTCATAATCCGGATTTTCCGGATTGCTGTCTTCTTTAATGCGAGTGCTTTCCATCGGCAGATGGATTGGATAATGAATATAATCCGAATATTTTTTGATAATGCTGTGAATGTGATAGGTATCCAGGAATTCATCATAGCTGTCATCGGCAGTGTTGTCTTTTAATGTCATGATAATTTCGGTACCGATGGTTTCTTTTTCGCAAGGGGTTACCGTGTAGCCGTCTGCACCGTCGGATTCCCAGATAAAACCGGTTTCTGCAGCTTCACTGCGAGTAATCACTTTTACATGTTTGCTCACCATGAAAGCTGAGTAGAAGCCTACGCCAAACTGACCGATAATATCAATGTCTTCGCTTTTTTCCTGATGCAGTTTAAAGTCCAGAGAGCCGCTTTTCGCGATGGTGCCCAGGTTGTTATGCAGATCGTCTTCTGTCATACCGCAGCCGTGGTCAGCGACTGTCAGTGTGCGGTTTTCTTTATCGATTGTGACATCAATGGATAATTCGTTGCGGTTTAAACCGGTTTCGCCTTTCTGCATGGCATTGTAGTAGCGTTTGTCGGTGGCATCGCTAGCGTTGGAGATGATTTCTCTCAGGAAGATTTCTTTGTGTGTGTAGATGGAGTGAATCATCAGGTCTAATAATCGTTTGGATTCGGCTTTAAATTCTGTTTTTGCCATTGTTCTTCAATCCTTTCAAAATAGATATATATGTGAAAATTTTTTAAACGAATGTAATTGTTAGCACTCTCTTTTGTTGAGTGCTAACAGAGAATATGATATACCTGATTTCTGGAAAATGCAAGTAGCAAATGCGAGGATTTTGTGAAAAGAATGTGAAGAATTAGTATCAAAGAGCTGAGAAAAAAGGGGAGAAACTTGTATTTCGGGCGTTTTTTCGGTATACTTGCACTGTATTATGATTTTCCTTGTGAAAACGGAAGATATCGAAATGTTTCAATAAAGAATAAAC
>DAISWV010000024.1:0-6922 GCA_036826195.1 Peptococcaceae bacterium
CCTGCGGTGGTGCCGTTTACTAAATAAAAGCACTGCCCGGCGCCGAAAATTTCTGCCGCCTGCTGCTGGCTTTGCGCAATGCAGCCAGTGGAAAAATGCAGATTATCCAGCCCGTCAAGCTCAGTAAAGTCATAGGCTGCAAAGATGCTGCCCCAGGCGGACTGCAGTGCCTCAGGCAGAAAGATGCCGTTTTTATGCCCCGGCGTGTGGCCCGATACGGGGTCCTGCCGATGCAATTGCTCCATCTTCTGCCACAGATAAGGGATATAGGGTTTGGTCATAAGGGTGTACTCCTGTATTGTCAGCACGAAGCATGAATCGTGTTGTATTCGTTAATAGTTGTATTGTATCATGAAATTCATTTGACGGCAAAAAATATGTTATTGACATATGCCGGAAAAACGATATAATAGTCTTAATAAATGACATATGTCAGTAATAACAGGAGGTGAACTGCACGTGCCAAGGCCAAGAAAATGGCGCAATGTCTGCTGTCTGCCGGATAACAACCAGTTTGGGCCGTTAGGCGGCTGCGCTGGCTCGCAGGAGGCCATACACATGACAGTGGATGAATATGAAACTATCCGTCTGATTGATGTGGAGGGTATGAACCAGGAGGAATGTGCCGGCCACATGAACATTGCCCGCACTACCGTGCAGGGCATTTATCTGGAGGCGCGGAAAAAGCTGGCGCAGGTGCTGGTGGAAGGCCGTGTGCTTTATATTGAGGGCGGTGACTACCAGCTCTGCGATGGTCAGAACAGCTGCTGCCGGAAAGGCCGGTGCCATAAACACCATGCAGGACATGGACATTGCGGAACAGCAGATGAGCCCGAAAGCAAATAATTTAAGAAACAAGAAAAGGAGAGTCTTATATGATTATTGCCATTCCAGTAGAAGATAACGAAGTTGAAATCTGTCCGTCCTTTGGACGTACTCCGCTGTTTTATTTTTATGATACAGAAACAAAAACAGGGGAATTTGTTGAAAACGAAGCTATGAATGCGCCGGGCGGTGCCGGCATTAAAGCTGCCCAGACCGTCATTGATGCGAAAGCAGAAGTGATTCTGGTTCCTCGCTGCGGGGAAAATGCAGCAAAGGTGCTCGATGCAGCCGGTGTGAAATTATACGAAAGCGTAGGTCTGTCCATCGAAGATAATATTCAGGCATTTTTAGACAACAAGCTGGCAGTCGTAACGGATATTCATCCGGGCTTCCACGGGGCAAACAGGGGGAAATAACATGAAAATCGCTGTGTTAAGCGGCAAGGGCGGTACAGGGAAAACTCTGGTATCGGTAAACCTTGCATCGGTGGCCGGCAATGCAGCCTATTATGACTGCGATGTGGAGGAGCCAAACGGCCATCTGTTTTTTAAACCGCAGGAGGTTGCGGAGGAAGTTATTACGGTGACAACACCGGAAGTAAATCCGGACCTGTGTGACGGCTGTCGGAAATGTTCGGATTTCTGCAAATTTAATGCCATTGCATCGATTCAGGACAAGGCTGTGGTATTTCCTGATGTATGCCACCCATGCGGAGGCTGTATGCTGGTCTGCCCAAATAAGGCGATTAGCGAAACACAGCGTCCGATTGGCAAAATCATGCGCGGGGTTTCCGGCGATGTAACAATCACAAGCGGCATGCTGAATATGGGTGAGGAGTCCGGTGTGCCGATTATCCGCGCTATGCTGCAGGATATGAAAGCCAATCCAAACGATATGACACTGATTGACTGCCCTCCAGGCAGTGCCTGTGTGGTAATGGAAAGTATTATCGATGCGGATTACTGTGTTCTGGTTGCAGAGCCGACTGTATTTGGTGTGCATAATCTGGCGATGGTGCATGAGCTGGTCCAGATTTTCAACAAGCCGTATGGTGTCGTGTTAAATAAATGCTTTGACGGGGAAAACCCGGCAGAGGCTTACTGCCTGGAACATCAGGTGCCGGTGCTGGGCCGTATTCCATTTGATCAGGAGCTGGGGCATTTAAATTCTAATTCCGAGATTGTAAGCCGCGTCAGCGACAAGTATAAGGCATTATTTGAAGATGTATTAAAACAGGTGAAGGAGGCGGTTTCCCAATGCCAATGAAGCAGCTGTTAATTTTAAGCGGGAAGGGCGGCACCGGGAAAACAACCGTGGCCAGTGCCTTTGTTAAATTATCACAGGCGAAAGCCTTTGCTGACTGTGATGTGGATGCTCCGAATCTGCATCTGGTGACAACCTGTACATCGGAGCCGGAAACCGAAGATTATTTCGGGCTTCCGAAAGCCGTTATCAATCAGGAAAAATGCATTCAGTGCGGAAGCTGTATGCATCACTGCCAGTTTCATGCTATCGAAAAGACCGATGGCGTGCTGCATGTGAATCCGTTTGCCTGTGAAGGCTGCGGTGTGTGCCAGTATGTATGCCCGAATGAGGCTGTAGATATGAAAGATCTGCTGGCCGGGGAAATGAAGCTGTACAAAAATGATGATCATGTATTCTCCACCGCTCAGCTCAAAATGGGCAGCGGCAACTCCGGGATGCTGGTGACACAGGTGAAAAAACGAATGCGCCGCGCTGCAAAAACAGCGGAGTTTGCTATTATTGACGGTTCTCCAGGGATTGGGTGTCCGGTTATTGCATCTCTTTCCGGTGTGGATTTAGCGTTAATCGTAGCAGAACCATCGGTATCGGGTATCAGTGACTTAGAGCGCATTGTGCATACAGCCGGTATTTTCCACGTTCTTCCGGTAGTTTGCGTTAATAAATACGATACCAATATCGAGAACACCAATAAAATTGAGGATTACTGCTATCGCAATGATATTCCGTTTATGGGCCGTATCCCGTTTGATTTAGAAGCGGTGCAGGCCATCAACAGCGGGCAGACCATTGTGGATCGTGACTGCGCAGCAGGACGGGCTGTGAAAGAAATTTATGATCAGACTATGCAGCTGCTTTCGGTAATCTGATTAATTGCGTAAAAAAATAAAAGCACTGGGGAGGCGCAGAACCCGGTGCTTTTTGTTTGAGATAAAACATAACAATATTCAAAGAGCAGCTATACAGATTGAGATATCATTAGCGAATTCTGTTTGCGCCGAACATCGACGAAGATTGTTTAAGTCGTGGAAGACGAAGTCTTACAAAGACAAACAATCAAGGAGATGTCCTGCATGCCCGACGCCTTTCTGGTCGGGTAAACAGTAAGAGTAATGATATCGAAACTGTATAACTGCTCTTTTATTCTTGTATTTACAAGTCTGTATTATACCAGATCTTCCGGTTTGATTTCCTTGCGGGTCAGTTTATCGCCGCGGGAATAGTAATGGGTGTGCAGCAGATCATGAGCCAGATGGCTTAACGGCTCGCCGATAAAATCGCTGTACAGAGCTTTGATTTCCGGATTATCATGGCTGTTGCGCAGCTCATAAGAAGCATCTTTGGCGTAGTTGGTGTCAATACGGGCCTGACGCACCCAGTCCTGAGGAGGCACTGCAGTACGAGGCTGGCCGCCGCCGGAGATACATCCGCCCGGGCAGGCCATAACTTCCATGAAATGAAAATCGCAGGTGCCGTTTTTTACTTCTTCGCAAAGTTTGCGGGCATTGTATAACCCGTGTGCAACGGCAACTTTTACATCGCCAACGCCCGGGATGTTAACAGTAGCTTTTTTAATACCGTCAAGACCGCGCACCGCTTCCAGTTTCAATAAATCTGCAGGCGGCTGATTGCCTGTGATGTAATAATAAGCGGTACGTACTGCCGCTTCCATAACACCGCCGGTATTGCCGAAGATTAATGCGCCGCCGCTGCCTTCACTGCAGAGCGGGTCAAATTCGCCATCCGGCAGATTCGGGAAGTCAATGTTTAACCGGCGCAGCATTTCCGCATATTCACGGGCACAAAGAATAATGTCGTTATCTTTCAGTGTTTCATCGTTGTGATATTTTGCAACGGCACCGTTCTGAAATTCCGGACGGGCAATTTCAAATTTTTTCGCAACACATGGTGTCAGGGTGACAGTCAGCAGTTTTTTCGGATCAATACCGCGCTGCTCGGCAAAATATGTTTTGATAACAGGACCGTGCATACCGATTGGCGAACGGGCGCTGGATACATGCGGGAGCAGCTCCGGATAATAATATTCCACAAATTTTACCCATGCCGGACAGCAGGAGGTAAACTGCGGCAGAACTCCGCCGGTGGTAACACGATGCACCAGTTCGGCAGCTTCCTCGGTGATGGTTAAATCGGCAGAGAAATTGATATCCATTGCATAGTCAAAACCTGCCTCTTTCATAGAGGTTGCCAGTTTTTCTTCTACCCAGGTGCCGGCAGGCATACCGAACTCTTCGCCTAAGCCTACACGGGTTGCAGGCGACGGCTGAGCCACAACCACATAGTTCGGATCGTCAATGGCAGCCAGCACTTCATCAATCTGATTGCGTTCATGGATAGAACCGGTAGGACACCACAGCGCACACTGTCCGCAGTGTACGCAGATAAAGTCATCATGAACCGGCAGTTCATAATATCCAAATACGCTCTGCACTTTTTCACAGGCTTCTACACATTGCCCGCAGAGGATACATTTTTCGTCATCGCGCACGATGGCAGGGTCGGCAGGGTCAAGGGCTACACGACCTTTTACGCTTGGTGCAAGTGCAGTCTGGTCACGATACTGATTAGGCAGCCAGCCCTGCCCGGAAGGGTCGGAAACAGGCCGACAGCCGGTCATTGCAGCTGCGGCGGCAACAGCACTGGTACCTGCCAGTGCCGAAAGAAAACGTCGTCTGGAAATATGCATAGCGCACCTCCTAATCAAAAATACGGACAGATGAGGAACATCTCTGCATCTGTCCGGTTACAGTTTCATAATAATTCACAGCGTGCCGGATAAACAGCTTACGCTTTCCACAGACCATGCAGGTTGCAGTATGCATAAACAGCTTCTACTTCATCGTCTGCGTCGATTAAGAAAGATACTTCCGGTGCAGAGTCAGGAACCAGCGCTTTTCTCTGATTGCCATGTTTTGTCTGCAGAGACACCCATTCAATAAAATGTTCTGGAATCATTGGATGTGCTACTTCGCCAACTGCTACTTTTACTACATTGCCTTCCACGCTGTAGGCTGGTACATGTTTTTCTGCAGCCGCATCTGTTGTGCCAGGCACTAATTCTTTCATTGGCTGACCACAGCATACAACTGGCACACCGCTTGGTTTTACCATAGCAACAATATTGCCGCAACGTTCACATACATAAAATTTCTGTTCCATAATGAAAAGCCTCCTGAAGTATATAGAAAATAAATAGTGTTACAAGTTCATTATAATTCTTTTACCCGTTTTAAGATAGTAGTAAACAGCAATTTTTTGAAAAATCCTGACGAAAATAAAAATCCGGCTCGGTTAGAGCCGGATTAAAAGCATTATTCAAATAAACCGCCGCGGATAATTGTCTGGTCGCGACGAGGACCAACTGCTACGATTTTTACAGGAACGCCGGTCAGTTCTTCAATGCGTTCTACATAGCGTTTTGCGTTTTCAGGCAGTTCATCGAAGGTGGTGCAGCCGGTGGTGTCTGTGTTCCAGCCAGGCATTTCTTCGTAAACCGGTTTGCATTCCGCCAGTTTTTTCAGACTGGTTGGGAAGTGGATTACTTTTTCACCGTTGCATTCATAGTGTGTGCAGATTTTTACGGTTTCCAGAGTATCCAGAACATCCAGTTTCATTAAAGCGAATTCATTGATGCCGCTTAAACGGATTGCGTAATTCACCATTACGATATCCATCCAGCCGCAGCGGCGGGTACGACCGGTAACAGTACCGAATTCGTGACCGATGCGCTGTAAGGTTGCGCCGGTTTCATCGAACAGTTCGGTAGGGAATGGGCCTTCGCCAACACGTGTGGTGTAAGCTTTGATGATACCCAGTACATTTTTGATATTGGTTGGGCCAACACCGGCACCAACGCAAGCGTAGCTTGCAATCGGGTTGGAGCTTGTAACATATGGGTAGGTACCGTGGTCGATATCTAACAGGGTACCCTGTGCACCTTCAAATACAACGTTTTCGTCTGCCTGCAGTGCTTCGGATACTAATACAGAGGTATCTGCCACATACTGACGCAGCTGATCTGCGTAATCACAGTACTGATTGAATACTTCGTCGAAATCGAACGGTTCACCGCCGTATAATTTTACGATGATGTCGTTTTTGGAAGCCAGAACTGTTTTCAGACGTTCTGCAAATACTTCTTTATCCATTAAGTCTGCAATACGGATGCCGACACGAGCGTATTTGTCCATGTAGCAAGGGCCGATACCGTTTTTGGTGGTACCGATTTTTTTATCGCCTTTTGCTGCTTCTTCCAGAGTGTCGATAGCAATATGGTAAGGCATGATAACATGAGCGCGTTCGCTTACACGCAGACGGCTGGTATCTACCCCTTTTTCCTGCAGATATGCGATTTCACTCAGCATAACTTTCGGGTCAACAACAACACCGTTCCCGATGACACAGGTTTTGCCCGGATACAGAATACCGGAAGGAATCAGACGCAGTTTGAATTCTTCGTCGCCTACAACGACTGTATGACCTGCGTTGTTACCGCCCTGATAACGTACAATTGTGGTAGCCTGTTCTGCTAAAAAGTCTGTGATTTTACCTTTCCCTTCGTCGCCCCACTGAGCACCTAATAATACTAATCCTGCCATAGCTTATGACAACCCCTTCAAATTATTTTAAATGGTCTTATTCACACAAAAAAATTACTCAAAACAGAATATAGCGAAATTCTGTTGAGTAACGGAGTTATGAGTAAACATATTCCCTTACAATGTTAGCAGGAATGGACGAGAAAATCAACCTTTATTTTACGAATAATGCAACGAATAAATAAATGTTTGTCATAAATGTTTCACGTGAAACA
>DAISWV010000024.1:7022-11235 GCA_036826195.1 Peptococcaceae bacterium
GCAAGAATTTTCTGCGTGTCGAGATTAAAATGAACAGATGCGAAGCAAAGTCCTGCAGCATTGGACGAAGTCCAAAGTGCAAAGGACGAAGCGAGCAGATGTCCATTTTACGAGGGTGTCAGAAAATTGCTTGCCGGGGGTGTATTACAGGTTATTCATTAATCGCTGCACTAAGTGCATTGCTCAGTGCAACAAATTCGGCAACGCTTAGCGTTTCACCGCGGCGTGTGGCATCAATCTCACACTGCGCAAGAGCGGCCTGTACCAGAGCACTGTCAATCTGTAAGGTTTTCAGTGCATTGTTCAGTGTTTTGCGGCGCTGACCGAATGCGGCTTTTACCAGACGATGGAACAGATCCTCGTCGGCTGCCTGCAGCGGTTTTTCTGTCCATGGCTGAATATCTACCACCGCAGAATCCACATCGGGCTGCGGCGTAAACATTTGACGCGGTACCGTGAACGCATTGCGTACAGCACCATAATAATTGAGCGATACCGTAATAGCACCGTAATCTTTTTTGCCTGGTTTGGCCGCAAATCGTTCTGCGACTTCCTTCTGCACCATAATAACGATGCGATCAATAGAGAAGCCCTGCTCTAAAAAGTGCATCACAAGCGGTGTGGTGATGTAGTACGGCAGGTTGGCTACCACTTTGCAGCGATGCGGTGCTCCCAGTTTTTCAACGATTAAATTATCCAGATTCAGTTCCAGTGCATCACCCTGCACCAGATAGAAATTATCAAAGCCTTCCATCGTTTCTTCAATAATCGGAATCAGGTCATGGTCGATTTCAATGGCAATGACTGCTTTTGCACGCTGAGCCAGTGCTTTTGTTAAAGTCGCGGCGCCGGGCCCTACTTCAATGATGACATCGTCAGGCCCAACATCACCGGCATCTACAATTTTCTGCAGCAGATTGCCGTCGGTGATAAAGTTCTGGCCGAATTTTTTCTTGAACTTGAAATTGTGTTTTTGTAAGGTATCTCTTAAATTCATAGCATCGCCTCAATTTCTTCCCGCGGGATCTGATAGCTGTTCAGTTTTTTTACAAGCTGTTTGGCATTGCAGTGGCCAATGGATAATTTATCGCATAAAGCGGCGCGGCGCTGTGCGCTGTCCGCAAGGCCCGATAGGCCCCACTGCACTAAATCGTTTAAATCGTATATTGTCTCATACTGCTGATGTTCGGCTTTCGCAGCGTTTAAAGCGCGCAGAATCGCTTCCGGGGAGGCATATTCCACGCCCAGCTTTCCGGTTTTCGGGCAGCGGCCTTCCTCTTTTGTGATATAGGCATGTTTGCAGCCCGGTACTTTGTCTTTTAGAATATGACGGATTTTGCCGCCCGGAAAGTCCGGGTCGGTAAACACAATCACACCGCGGCGAGCAGCCAGTGCTTTGATTTCTTCTATTTTTTTCGGTGTAAGGCCAAGGCCGGTGGTAATCAGAATGTCGGCTTCCACTGCTTTGCGCAGTGCGCTGACATCGTCTTTTCCTTCCACCACAATTACTTCTTTGATTTTTGGTTTATCAGCTGTTCCATTTGTCATGAAAATGCAACCTTTCTGCATAGAGTTCATAAATGTTATTATAACCGATTCTGCAGAGACAACAAAGGAAAATTTCCGAATTTGCGGATACATTCTGCAAATCCGCTGGCTGTGATGTTTCTGTGCGTGTACGGACTTGTCTAGCGAATAGATTCCATGGTATAATATTTGTTACGAGTAAATCTCAAAGAAGAGAGGTGCGGCTATGAGTTATCGTGCCCTGTATCGTGTGTTTCGGCCCCAGACTTTTTCAGAGGTGCGAGGGCAGAATCATATCAGCACAACTTTAAAAAATGCGATTGTAACAGAACGTCTGGCGCATGCCTATCTGTTTTGCGGGCCGCGAGGCACCGGTAAAACAAGTTCTGCCAAAATTCTGGCCAAAGCGGTTAACTGTCTGGAACTGCAGAACGGTGAGCCGTGCAACCAGTGTGCAAACTGCAAGGCAATTAACGAGGAAAATTTTTTAGATGTACTGGAAATTGACGCAGCCAGCAACCGCGGCATTGATGAAATTCGTGATTTGCGCGATAAAGTGCGGTTTGCGCCGTCCCAGGGCAAACGGAAAGTGTATATTATCGACGAAGTGCACATGCTGACTAATGAAGCATTTAATGCGCTGTTAAAAACGCTGGAGGAACCTCCGGCTCATGTATTGTTTATTCTTGCGACCACGGAGCCACAGAAGATTCCGTTAACGATTCTTTCCCGCTGTCAGCGTTTTGATTTCCGCAAGATTAATACCGCGGAAATTGCAGACCACCTGGCTGAAATCGTGAAAGAAGAAGGCGTGGAAATTTCGGATGAGGCGCTTAATGCCATTGCGCGTAAAGCGGCAGGCGGTATGCGAGATGCAATCAGTGTACTGGATCAGTGCATTGCCTTTGCCGGTTCACGGATTGAGCTGCAGCATGTGGAACTGGTGCTGGGCACCGTCAGTGAAGAGGCGACGGCATCGTTAATTGATACGGTATTAGAGCAGAATTACAGTCAGCTGTTTTTACTGCTTCATGATTTTATGCAGCAGGGGAAAGATATCAAACAGATTTTACGGGACTGCATTCAGTACTGCCGTCAGCTGCTGCTGTTAAAAGTGGCACCGAATGAACAGCTGGTGGAATTGTCGCCGGACAGTATCGGCAAAGCCAAAGAACAGGCGCAGGCACTGCCGGTGGAATTTTTAGGCCGTATGATTAATCGTCTGGCAGCGGCAGAAAAGGATTTACGTTATTCGAATCAGCCGCAGATTTTACTGGAGGCAGCGTTTGTCGATTTAATGATTCAGGGAATGGAACCTGCAGCAGAACAGCCAGCGGCTCCAGTATCCAGAAAAACCGGAGCAAAATCAGCTGCGGCGGAGAAAGCAGCAGTAAAACCGGTGCAAAAGCTTATTGCCAGTGAGGAATTGCTGCAGCAGTGGTCAGAAGTTATGACACAGATTAAAGGCAGGAGCATTAAGCTTCACGCATTTCTGAACGATGTAAAACCAGCTGCGTTTAAAAATGGAGAGCTGATTTTACGATTCGGTCAGCAGTATGGGTTCCATCACAAGATGGTGAATCAGGAAGAAAATATCCGTCTTATCAGCCAGGTTGTAAGCCAAATGACCGGGCAGCCGGTAAAAGTGATTGTTGAACTGGAAAATGAGGCAGGGTATATTAAGCAGGAACTGACATTGGCAGATGAGGCGAAAAAGCTGTTTGGTGATGTTCCAATCGAGATTATCTAATGAACGCGTTATTTTTCCGTTTGGCTGCGTTGTTTTTTGAAAAGCGCTTCTTGCGTACGTTTAGTACGCGTCGGCGCACTTTTCAAAAAGCCGCCTTGCCAAACAAAAAAATTCCAGCGTTCATGGGTATAAATTCGTTGATAGAGTAAGTTTTAAATCTAATTAACATATTACTAAAGTCTTAGGAGGATTTTAAAATGGGTGCAAATATGCAGAAAATGATGAAACAGATGCAGCAGATGCAGACAAAAATGGCAAAATTACAGGAAGAACTGGCTCAGACTCCAGTGGAAGCAACTGCTGGCGGCGGTGTTGTAAAAGTTGTAGTAAACGGCTCTAATGAAGTATTATCCGTAGAAATCAAACCGGAAGTATTAGATCCAGACGATCCGGAAATGGTACAGGATCTGGTAATGGCAGCAGTAAATGAAGCACTGCGCAAAGCTCAGGATATGGTTAATACCGAAATGGGTAAATTAACAGCAGGTATTAAAATGCCTGGCGGTATGGGTGGTCTGTTCTAATGAACAGCAGTTATTCAGATGCGCTTGGCAATCTGGTGGATCAGCTGGCAAAGCTGCCGGGGATTGGGCGTAAATCTGCGCAGCGACTGGCCTTTCATATTCTGAAGCAGCCGGATAAAGAGGCTCGCCTTTTAGCCGGAGCGATTATCGAGGCCAAGGAAAAAATTCATTACTGCAGGCTTTGCTACAATCTGACAGATCAGGAGTTTTGTCCGATTTGCAGCAATCCGAACCGGGATGCTTCGCTGCTGTGCGTGGTGGAGGATGCCCGCGATGTGATGGCTCTGGAACGGGCAGGCCAGTTTCATGGTCTGTATCATGTTCTGCACGGTGCTATTTCGCCAATGGATGGTATTGGACCGGAACAGCTGAAAGTAAAAGAGCTGCTGCAGCGTTTGCAGGAGCATCCTGC
>DAISWV010000025.1:0-10842 GCA_036826195.1 Peptococcaceae bacterium
CATATTTTTTAATAAATACTGATACTCCGGCAGTTTAGCCATATACTTCTGTATTCTATTATGCAGTATTGGATAATACTCTTTTGGTGTAGCTTCTGTATCCAGACGGAATTCATATTGCACTATATTGCGAAAAATCTTTTCATCGTAATACAGTTTTTTTTAAACACTATGCTGCTTTTCGCCACAGCCAGATGGCATAGCCGCCAAAAATAATCATGATACATACGGCACTGCAGATTTGTGTTGCTTCAGGAGTTCCTGTTCCAATTACATCTTTCAGCAGTTCTGAAAATGGCCCCTGTTCCAGAGCAAACACACTGCTGCCGTTAACAAACATATGGCTCACAATGCATGGCCACAGACTGCCACCTTTATAAACGATGACTGTATATAAAAAGCCAATCATAATTGCATAGCAGACCTGCAAGATTACCCCCATGGTATCTGCTGTATTGGCAAGGTTTACAATATGCCCCACACCGAACGTTACCGCAGATACGATGACTGCACTTTTCAGATTATCTTTTACCATCGCGCGGAACAAAAAGCCACGAAAAATGATTTCTTCAACATATCCTGCAGCCGACATATTCACCATCATTAATATCGACACTGCCAGCGGTGCTGTTAATGTCACCCCATTTTTCAGATTCGTGCAGGACATTAGAATTAATGGAACAAACCACAAAAAAATTTTAAGATTCCCTTTAAACCGGCACAAACCATATTTTTCTGTATAGCCGTTTCGAACAATCCACACCGTAACAATCACTGCAAGAAGAACAATACATACCACCGGAACCAGCACCTGTGCAGCCGTTTTGCTTTCCAGATTATCAAAGCCTCCGCAAAACTGCAGCGCAATGTTCATCACGATTACATACAAGCCAATCCACACAAGCGCAAAACCGATTTCACTTTTTTCGTATAACTGCCGCATCCTCTCGCCCCCCTACGCGTTTTGCATTATTATACCGCATTCTCCACTAAAATTCGATATTTTACGAAATAACGTCTTATTGAAATTGCCAGTGTTGTTCACCACATATTTTTCATGATACAATAAACAAAACGCTCTAAGGAGATGCAGGTCTATGCCATTTGAAATTGTACGAAATGATATAACGAATATGCAGGTGGATGCCATTGTAAATGCGGCTAATCCGCATCCAGCTGTCGGTTCTGGTGTAGATAGCCGTATTCACAAAAAAGCTGGAGAAAATCTTCTCATCGCACGCAAACAGATTGGTGAAATTGCTTACGGGAATGCCGAAATTACTTCTGCGTATAATCTGAACGCAAAATATGTGATTCACGCTGTATCGCCAGTATGGTTTGACGGAACAAAAAATGAAGCAGAGCTGTTAGAAAGCTGCTATACAAAATCTCTCCATCTGGCACTGGAGCACAAATGTGAATCCATCGCATTCCCGCTTCTTTCGACCGGAAATCATGGTTTTCCAAAAAATCTGGCACTGCAGATTGCGATTGGTGCATTCAGTAAGTTTTTGATGCAGCATGATATGCAGATTTATCTGGTTGTGTTTGGCCGTAATGCGGTTGCATTGTCTGAGAAACTATTTCAGTCCGTAAAAAGTTATATCGATGAAACCTATGTACAGGAAACCGAATTAGAAGAATACAGTGTAAAAGGCACTTGTGTACGTGACAGAAAATTAACGCAGCATCATCTCAACCGAAGAATCGGGGCTATGGAAGATGTATGCGATTGTTCTGCACTTCCTGCTCCAGAATGCCTCATGTCTTCCAAATCTGCACCTCGCAAACTGGAGGATATCCTTGGCGAAGTCGATGAAACCTTTTCAGAAACTCTGCTTCGTTTAATCGACCAGAAAGGCTTAACGGATTCCTATGTCTATAAAAAAGCCAATATAGACCGCAAACATTTTTCGAAAATCAGAAACAATAAAGATTATAAACCAAAAAAAGAAACCGCCATCGCCTTCGCTATTGCACTGGAATTAAATCTGGATGAGACCCTTGATTTTATTGGCCGCGCCGGCTTTACACTGACACACAGCAATAAATTTGATATCATCATCGAGTATTTCCTGATGGAAAAAAATTATGATATTTTTGAAATCAACGATGTACTCTTTGCGTTTGGACAGACTACGCTCGCTGGATAATAAAATGTCGCCTCACATGCGACCAAACAGCCTCTCGGAATCATTATACTAAGCCTATAAAGATTCAGGGAGGTTTTATTTATGAAACAATTAACAGAACTCGTTTTTATTTTAGACCGCAGCGGCTCTATGGCAGGACTTGAAGCTGACACCATCGGAGGATTTAATGCTCTGATTCAAAAGCAGAAACAGGAAGCCGGAGAAGCGATTGTATCTACTGTTCTTTTTGACAGCCAGTGTGAAGTGCTTCATGATCGTATTCCATTAGAAAAAATTCCGGTTATGACCGAAAACGATTATTATGTGCGTGGCTGTACGGCTTTATTAGATGCTGTTGGCAAAGCCATTCATCATATCGGGAATGTTCACAAATACGCCCGTAAAGAAGATCGGCCAGAGAAAACCTTATTCGTTATTACAACCGATGGCATGGAAAACTCCAGCAGAGAATACAGCTACGACAAAGTAAAACATATGATTGAACGGCAGAAAAACCGTTACGGATGGGAATTTATCTTTTTAGGTGCCAATATCGATGCTGTTGCCGAAGCAAAACGGTTCGGTATTGATGAAACACACGCTGCAAATTATCATGCCGACAGCAAAGGAACTGCTCTTAATTATGCAGTATTGAGCGAAGCCATTTGTGAACTCAGAACGTGTCCTTCTACAAAGCTGTCATCTGCATGGAAAGATAAAATTGATAAAGATTACGAAAGCAGAACGTGATAGAATAACAGTAAATACATCTCGATTCGAAAAGAGTTTTTCTTATGTACGGAGCAATTTTATTAGAGGTTTTCGTACGATTTAATAACCACCAGATTCTTCGATAACCGACACGGGAGTACAGATAAATTCTGTACTCCCGTGTCAAAACTTTTTCTACATCATAGACATATAACGCTCAATTTGCCGGAACACTTCATCCAGGCTAAAATAGCCGGCTTTGCTTACACAGAGTTTCCCATCAAAACAAACCAGCACAGCCGGAGCTGTAAAAATCTGCAGCTATCCGGCGGCCTGTGGTACCAATTCTATTTCCAGATACGCTGTCACAATATCGGGATACTGTTCAGCCCATGCTTTTATTTTCCGCTGAATACTGATGCAGGGGGCACAGGTTTTACTGGCAATTTCTAATACCACAAGGCCTTCCCTCGCTATAACGCTATGAAGCTGCTCAATTGTTTTAATTTCTTCCATATTTTCACCAGCTTTGTTGAGATTGTACTCGTAACTAAAATCTTTTCCAACTATAATTCCGTCATAATAAGTATCAATCATATTATACTATGTTAAATAAAAATACAAGAACCATACTCTATTCTAACAATTTTTGGTCAAGTAAATTCCAATTTTACCTGATACTTTTGTTATATAAATTTCCACGTTCCAACCGGTTAATCATCGGTGTCAATTCATCTATCGTCAGATTTGCATAGCTTCGTGTTACATTGCCCCTATCCAGTGTTACGGCCGTTACATGATTAATTGACTTCGATGTATATTTTATCGGCAGCCCGGCTTTAAAAAGCAGCTGATTCCATGTTTTCACATCTGCAAGGGCAAGCAGTGTTTTTGAATGCGGCATTCCCGGTTTTCGATAATAATCATACGTTTTCGATGTTACTGCAGGATTCTTTTTCATAAAATCGGTAAACTGTTCAACCCAGTATTCTGCTGGTTTATAGCGATATTTATTTACATAATTCTTTTTGCTCTGCGTTTCATAGGCATCTGGAAAATATATTTCCAGAAACTCATTTGGATTCAGCTGCAAACGGTTCATCAGCGAACTATGAGAAGGCAGTTCTCCGCCTTTAAATTCGCTTGAGAATGGCAATCTGTCATTTTTTATATAGAACTCTTCTACCGCATCTGTTATCGTCTCAAAATCCCATTGTGTAATCGGCACAGCTAAAACAACTCGTTCTAATTCCTCGATTGTTTCCTGCAAAGTATCGTCATACAGCTCCCGTAAATAAAGAATAGCTTTTTGCAATGCTTCTTTTCTGGTCATCGTTTTACCGCCTTTCGTTTTAACCGTATATCAGGAAAAAAAGAAGGCAGCACTTCTTCAGCCGGAGAGCCAAAGGTTTTCGCTATAATTCTTTTTGTGGGCAGTCCCTTGTTTTCCAGCTCTTTTAAAGACGGATACCGTCCCTTGTCCTGCCAATACTGTTCCACTGCATCCAGAATCGCTTCTTTGCCCCATTTGGTTACAGGCAGGTCCTCTGCCAGCTGCTGCAGTTTCTGCTTTACCTCCCAGACATCTTCAGCCTCAACCTTATCTAATGCCTGAATTGCTGTCAATAAAGCCTGTTTGCGTGTCATACTACTCTGCTCCTTTCAGCCTCCTCGACAGGATATATTCATTCCGATGATTATCGGCGAAATACGCCGTTATATTCGGGACAACAATCCTATCCGTGTCAGCCGATCACTGCGGGATATTGCATATAAGGCGCTCCAGATGCGCGAACAGCTCACCGCAATTCATAATCAGGAACCAACAATAGAGCAGATTGCAAAAGCACTGGAACTTGCGCCGGAAGATGTCGCTGCAGCTCTGGATGCTATTCAGGAACCGGTATCGCTTTACGACCCGATTTACAATGACGGCGGTGACCCCATCTACATTATGGACCAGATTTGCGATACCAAAAATACGGATTTTCACTGGCTGGAGAATATCGCAATCAAACAGGCTTTAAATAAACTGACTCCACGAGAACAGATGATTATTGATTTGCGTTTTTTCCAGGGTAAAACCCAGATGGAGGTCGCGGACGAAATTTCTATTTCGCAGGCACAGGTAAGCCGCCTGGAAAAAGGTGCACTGCAAACCATGCGTAAATATGTATAGCCGATTTTTCCTATCGTCAATTCCTGTGTTTATTGGATAAATCTTTGACGGTTTATTCCTTCATGTTCCGGACAGATTATAAAAGCACCACACAGGAAGGGCTGGAGCTGTCAGCGAGGTGACAGACTTGAGCAAACGATGGAAAAAGGTGCCCCGTACATGGTTATGTACCCTGCTGATTTTCTGTACCGTTCTTGGGTTCTGGGCGGTTCAGCCGGAGACAATGGAAGACACCGAAGCACTGTCATTTTCCTGTTCAGCAGAGCTTTTTAATCAGCTTAACCCCAAACTCAGTATGCGGCTTCTGGACTTTCTGCCGGAAAACACCTCTGCCCGGGAGCAGAATCTGCAGAAAAGACTCTATCCAGGCGGGCAGGCCGTTGGAATCCTTTTGCGCACCGACGGTATTTTAGTGGTAGGACAATCTGCAATCACCAGCACGGAAAGCACGGTTAATCCGGCAGAAGCCGCCGGTATACAGGCCGGTGATGTCATTACATCCGTAAACGGCAAATCGATTGCCCATGATGACCAGCTGGCTCTGCTGGTAGATGAACTTGGGCGTAAACATCAGCCGGTTGTATTGCAGATTACGCGCCGTAACCGAACTATCAGCCGGGAAATTACACCGGTATATTGTCAGGATACAAAAACCTATCGCATAGGCCTCCTCATTCGTGACAATGCAGGCGGTGTCGGCACCATGACCTTCGTAGATCCGGAAACCATGTCTTACGGAGCCCTCGGGCACATGATTTCCAACAATGAGACACAAAGCAAACTCAACATCCTGAACGGAAAACTGGTAACAGCCGATATTCAAGGTATAAAAAAAGGACTGGAGGGGTATCCGGGCGAAAAAATCGGCCGGTTTGTCAGCAACGTATCCCTGGGAACCATCGAAAAAAATACCACTGCCGGTATCTTCGGGATACTTCATGATCACAGTCTTTTAGCACAAAGCTGTTATCCGGAGCCATTGCCGATTGCTGCAGCCGAAGAGATTACTCCCGGCCCGGCACAGATTTTTACCGCCATCAAAGGAAACAAGGTGGAATCCTTTACGGTAGAAATCGAAAAGGTAATCCCTTCCCGTAAGGACGGCAAGGGACTTATTATCCGTGTTACCGACCCGGTACTGTTAGAAAAAACCGGCGGCATTGTGCAGGGCATGAGCGGCAGTCCTATTATCCAGAACGGCAAGCTTATCGGTGCTGTTACTCATGTTTTTATCAATGATCCGACACGAGGCTACGGAATTTTTATCGAGAATATGCTGGAAGCAGCAGAATAAAAACAAAAAGCTGGAACAAAACTAGTTATTTGCGTTACTAGTTTTTGTTCCAGCCTGTTTTTATGATTGATTCTATATTTTTTATATTTCTGCTTTATGCACTGCTGCATTGCGTTTTAATTCTTCTGCATGACGCAGCTGGAATTCTTCTTCACCGCCTAGCATACGTGCCAGTTCGGCAATTGATTCCGCATCGTCCAGCACCCGTACACTGGTAATGGTCTGGTCATTATCAATGGTCTTCTGAATCTGAAAATGACAATCGGCCATAGCCGCAATCTGCGGCGAATGCGTAACACAGATTACCTGGGCATGACGGCTCACTGCCGCCAGTTTTTCGCCCACTTTTACCACAATATTGCCGCCAATACCGGTATCAATTTCATCAAAAATCAGCGTGCCTATACTTTCATGCTGTGCCAGCACTGTTTTAAACGCCAGCATAATACGGGACATTTCCCCGCCGGATGCAATTTCACTTAGTTCCCGCAATGGCTGACCAGGGTTTGCGGACATAAAAAATTCTATCTGATCCAGCCCCTGCGCCGACGGAACTTTTTCGCCAAACTGCACAGCAAACCGGGTATGAACCATAGCCAGCTGTGCCAGTTCTTTCAGAAGGCCATCGGTTAACACCTGTGCAAGCTGCTGGCGTTCCGCACGAACTTCCAGAGCCTGTTTTTCAAATTCCCGGCGTTTTTCTTCGCAGATACTATCCAGCTCTTCCATTTCTTCATCGGCATGTTCCAATGTAAAAATTTCCTGCTGTAAGCGCTTCTGTTCCTCCATCAGTTCTTCAATGGACAGATTATACTTGCGCTTTGCTTTATCCAGTGTATATTTGCGTTCATTCAGCCGTTCACGCCGTTCTGCGTCAAAATCCATGCGATCACTGTAGCCAGATAAGGTAAGCCCGTAATCCTCTGCCATATACATCATGCTCTGCAGACTCTCGGTCATTTCATCCAGCTGTTTATCATACTGCCGGATGCTGTTCATCCCGTCAACTGCAGCGGTCAGCATCGCATAAATCGAACGCCGGTCTCCATATAAAAACTGATAGGTTTTTTCTGTTACCGACGATATCTTTTCAAAGTTATCCAGTACAGAAAGTTCCTGCTCCAGAGCCTCTTCTTCTCCGTCTTTTAGCTGCAGTTCATCCAGTTCCCGCAGTTTAAAACGCAGAAACTCCAGTTTTTCCTGTCGTTCCTGTACGGCCTGCTTTAAAGTCTGACGTTTCTGTTCGGCATATGCCAGTTCCCGATATGCCTCGGCCATGGTTTCCTTTTTCTGCTGAAACACACTGCTGCCTAAACTGTCAAGCAGTTCTAAATGATGTTCTTTATTAGAAATCGCCTGAAAATCATGCTGACCATATATGTTGATTAGCGCCTGACCAATCTGACGGAAGGTTGCCAGTGTAACCGTCCTGTCGTTGATACGGCATACATTTTTACCGCTGGAGGTAAGTTCGCGGTACAGAATCAGCTGATTCTCTTCGTCCGGCTCATGCCCCAGCTGTTCCAGCAAATGCAGAACATCCGGCTGATCTTCTACCAAAAAAGTACCTTCCACCATAGCTTTGCTGCTGCCAAAACGAATATCTTTGCTGCTTGCACGTGCCCCCAGCAGTAAGGATACCGCATCAATAATAATCGACTTCCCCGCACCGGTTTCCCCGGTCAGTACGTGGAACTGGCCGTCAAACTCCAGCTCAATCTGATGAATCAGTGCAAAATCTTTCACCATCAGTCGGGTGAGCATTGTCTATCACCTGCCATTCAGTCCAGATACGACTCCAGTTTCTCAATAATTTTTGGAATATCTTCTTTCTTTCTGGCCACAACCAGAATGGTATCATCGCCGGCTACCGAGCCAAGAATTTCCCCCCACTGGGCATTATCCAGCGCAGATGCCACCGCATTGGCATTCCCCGGAGCCGTACGAACTACCAGAATATTTTCACTGGATGCATAGTTCAGCACAAACTCTTTCAGTAAAAAGCGCAGACGGGTTTCCGATACGGTAATTTCCGTCGGCAGCGAATAACGATACTGATCACCGCCCACTGCAATTTTAATCAGTGCCAGTTCCTTAATATCGCGGGAAACCGTCGCCTGCGTAACATTAAAACCTTCTTCTTTTAAGAAATCAGCCAGTTCCTCCTGCGTGCCAACTATATTTTCCTTAATAATCTCCAGTATTTTTCTATGACGTTTTGTTTTCACGTTTTTCACCCTCCCGTCTCATCCTGCACACCTCGCAGTTTTTCACGCAACACTGCAAAAAAGTTTCGGTTTTCCAATACAATCAGGCAGGTATCATGTTCTGCCATACCAATTTCAATACGATCACCTTTTTTCAGTTCCACACCATTCTGGCCATCGACAGTCAGCATGGCAGGTGCATTGTTGGAATCCATACGAACAGTCAAGCCGTGTTCCGGCGAAAAAATAATCGGCCGTGCTATCAGACTGTGCGGGCAGATTGGCGCAACAATGCATAAGTCCATTGCCGGATATACAATCGGTCCGCCTGCCGATAAGGAATAGCCGGTAGAACCGGTCGGTGTCGAGAAAATCAGGCCGTCACCATGATAACGGTCTACCAGCTGATCCCCCAGATACAGTTCCATTTTAATAATACGGGACAATGCCCCTTTTGTTACTACAAAATCGTTCAGCGCATTTACATCAGCAATACACTGATTGTCTCGATAAACCTTGCCGCTCAGCATCATGCGACGCTCAATGCCATAATCTCCGCTCAACAGCTGCTGCAGTGCTTCTTTGAGATGTTCTACCTCCACCTCTGTAAGAAACCCCAGATACCCCTGGTTAATGCCCAGAAGCGGAATTTCTCTGCCATATACCGTACGAGCTGCACGAAGCATCGTGCCGTCGCCGCCAATTACCAGAACAATCTGAGCCGCCTGACAAAAGGCTTCTTCCGTGGAAGGAGGCAGATGCAGAGCCTCTGCTTCTTCACCGATTGCCACCACATCCACCTGCTGCTGTTTTAAAAGATCCGTCAGGTTCTGACCAATCCGGATAATCTGTTCTTTATAACTGTTAATAATCAGTCCAACTGTTTTTACTGCATTCATATTAATCAATCCCCTAGAAAACCTGCAAAAGCCCATATACCAGTGCACCGCTCAATATACTGATTATGCCGTAACGCAGCCATTCACTGCGCCGTCTTGCACTATAGGCAAAACCGATTTTCTGTAAATTATGATGCTCCATATCAAGCAGAATAATACCATCCGGCTCATAAACCAGTTTGTATTCCAGCAGCTGCCGTCTTGTAGCAGCCTGCCGCACAGTACCCTGCTGACCGCTTTTTACTTCAACAATATAAGTTTTCCATCCTTTTCGCACAAGAAAATCGGCACGTACTGTGCTTTCCTGTGCCTCGCCGTTTACATAAACCGTAATCGGCTCCTGCAGCTGTGCTGCTAAAATGTGATATCCATGTCGCCTTAAATATCTAGCTGCCTGTTTTTCCGCAACCATACCGCGTTTAAACCGCCTGGCAATACGCCATCGCCGCCAGATAAGGGAACAGCCCCGATACAGGAGGGCACCTGCCATCATGCTAAAAAAAATCAGCATCCAGAATGCCGCCAGATGCTGATTCTGTACCAGCCACTGCTGGAGCCAGTTTAAAGCTTCCAAGAGCAGCTTCTGAAACAATTGAAGCCACGAAAACTGCAGCACAAATTGCTGTATCACGTCTGTCATCAATCCAGTCTGTCATGGGCAGCGGCTACTACCTGAGCCGCATCCGGAACAAAGTCGGTATCCGGATTTTTGCATCCCCATAATAAATATTCAATATTGCCTTCCGGGCCTTTTACCGGCGAAAAATCCAGCCCCCATACCGTCAGGTTTATCTCCTGACACAGATTCAGAATTTTTTCAACAACTTCCTGATGCACCGCCGGATCACGTACAACCCCTTTTTTGCCGACTTTTTCTTTACCGGCCTCAAACTGCGGTTTAATCAGTGCCAGCACATGACCACCCTCTTTCAGGAATGTCATAGCCGGAGGCAGAATTTTATCCAGCGAGATAAACGATACATCGGTCGTCACTACATCCACCATTTCCCCCAGGCTGTCGGCTGTCAGGTAACGGGCATTGGTTTTTTCCATATTGATAACCCGTTCATCACTGCGCAGCTTCCAATCCAGCTGATTGTAGCCCACATCCACTGCAAATACTTTTACAGCGCCGTTCTGCAGCGCACAGTCTACAAAACCGCCGGTAGAAGCGCCAATATCCGCCACAACCTTTCCGGTCATATCAACCGGAAACACCTGCAGAGCCTTTTCCAGCTTTAAACCGCCGCGACTCACATACGGGATATCCTGTCCAAGCAGACGAATCGGCAGTTCCGGATTCACCTCGGTGCCTGCCTTATCTATTTTCTTTTCATCGACCAGAACCTTGCCTGCCATAATCAGCGCTTTCGCCTTTTCACGGCTGGCAGCAAGACCTTTTTCCACCAGAACAACATCC
>DAISWV010000026.1:0-10555 GCA_036826195.1 Peptococcaceae bacterium
TCTTCAGCATCGACTTTCAGAACGATGCCCAGTATGTCGGAGGCTGCATTGCCGGCGGGCGCAAATATATGCATATCAACGCAAAAGGCGATGTAGAGCCATGTGTCTTTATCCATTACTCCAATGTGAATATTCATGACACCTCTCTGCTGGATGCGCTAAAAAGTCCGCTGTTTCAGGCATATCACGATAATCAGCCATTTAATGAAAATATGCTGCTGCCATGCCCGATGCTTGAAAATCCGGAACGGATTCTGAATATGGTGCACAGCACCGATGCACAAAGCACCGACTATCAAAGCCCGGAACCGGTAGAGCATCTAACCGGAAAAACACTGCCATACGCAGCACAGTGGAAGCCTGCTGCAGAAAAACTATGGACTGCCGAGCAGAATCTGAAAAAACCAAAAGGAATCTGATACTATGACATCTTCCGCACCTTATCGTATTTTTACCGATGCCACGCTGGATTTAACACCTGAACTGCTTCAGCTGCTTCCCGAACTCACGGTAATTCCCATGCAGGTAGAACTCTACAGCAAAGAAGAACCCGAAACCTATCTGTGGGAATCGGACAAAACAGTCAGCAGTAAAGCGTTTTATCAGATGCAGCGCAAAGGTTTTTATGCAAGAACCTCGCAGATTACTCCGTACGCATACACCAGCCAGTTCGAACCTTTCCTGAAGCAGGGCACTGACGTTATTTACTTCAGTTTTTCATCCGGTATGTCCGGCTGCTTTCAGGCAGCTCAGCTGTGTCAGAAAGAACTGTCTCTAAAATATCCGGAGCGTCGCATTATCTGTATCGATACACTCTGCGGTTCGGTAGGTCTTGGTTTTTTTGTGTGGGAAGCAATCCTAAAACAGCGAGACGGTTTCGACATGGAAGAGCTTGCCTCCTGGGCAGAAAGCTGCCGTTCCTGTATATGCCACTGGTTTACAGTAGATACATTTGAACATCTGCGGCATGGCGGCAGAGTTTCTCCCGCTACCGCTGCACTGGGAACCGTGCTGAATATCAAACCGATGCTGCATATTGACGACACAGGCAGGCTTCAGGTTGCAGAAAAACCCCGCGGCTCCAGAAAAGCCATGTCCGCTCAGCTGAAACGTATGGCGCAGGGCTGGATGCCGGAAATAAGCCGAAGAGTTATCATAGGTCATGCCGATTGCATAGAAGATGCAGAACGTCTCCGCGAGTTAGTGCTGTACCAGTTTCCTGATGCAGATATTTATCTTTCTGAAATCGGTCCTGTTATCGGCGCCCATACCGGCCCGGGAATGCTGGCTCTGATTTACTGGGGAGAGAACCGATAAAGAAAGTTTCGTAATTACAATTGTACACCTCCTTTTCTGACTGCAGGTTTCATCCCTCCACCCGGAAACCTGCAGTCCCCCCTTGCTTCTTCTGTCTGATGACAGAAGAAAATGCGGATAAGAGCCTATACTCCTATCCGCATTTTTTATTGTTCTCTGTAAAATACTGTTTTCAGTGCACTAGAGCGTTTTGTAATCATTTCCTGCACAAGTGGATGATTATTAAAGAAATCAAAGCCGTGAAAAGTGCCTTTTACATCTTCTATCTGCACGGAACTTCCTGCCTCACGCAGTATTTTTGCATATAAGACGCCTTCATCATGCAGGCAGTCAAATTCTTCTACCTCCACATATGCATCAGGCAGATCGCTAAAAGTCTCAGCCAGAACAGGCGATGCATAATACGGTGTTCCATTATCACCGTTTCGCAGGTAGATTTCCCACATGCGTTCATTCAGCCTGCTGTTCCACAGCGGGCAGTCGGTGTATGTTTTCATCGATGCGGTTTCCATACGGCTGTCAATAACCGGATAAACCAGCATCTGAAAACAAAGCGGAATCTGTGCCTCATCTCTGGCCCATAACGTACATGCAGCAGCTAATGCTCCCCCTGCACTGTCACCGCCGATTGCAATACGTGTCGGGTCAATTTGTAACGCATCCGCATTATCATATACATACTGCAGTGCTGCACAGCAGTCTTCAAAAGGAGCTGGAAACGGCGCCTTGTCCGAAGTGCGGTAATGCACAAACACAACACGGCATTGCGCCTCTTCTGCATAACGGGTGCAGATTTCATGCAGATACCACGCCTCTTCAAAAAAGAATCCGCCACCATGTATATACAATAGGCACGGCATTGTACCTGCTGTATGTTCCGGTTCATATATCGTAAGGCGCAGATTCGGCACCTCGCTGCGTGAAATCACAAGCGTACGCTTGCGCACAGCAGGCGGAATCTCCGGCTTTCGGATACGGCGCATGGTATGATTGCCCATTGTGATAATCGGCAGACGGAGTGCCTGCTTTGGTACAAAAAACTTGTTTACAAGCCCAAACCCTTCGGCCAGCGGATATTTTTTATTACGGTACATACTCCATCCGCCTGCCATTGCTGACAGCACGGCAGCACGAACAGTTCGTTTTTTCATATCGCCCACAGAACGCACACTCCCATTTCTTCTGCCTTGCATCCACATGCAAAAGCAGTTTATTTCCAGACAGTATAACACGATTCTGTCAGATTATCTATACACAATATTTTATAGTTGCCCAAACAAAAATGCTGCCGTATGATTACAGCAGCATTTGCATTTCGATTTTTGTTATTCATTCGTTATTCAGTTGTTCTGTCCATGAAGCGACACAATCATACCAGATTCTGCTGAATTCCAACACAGCACGGATGCCCTTCTAACAATGGCACAAAATGATTTGGAAAATACAGTGCCGGTTTCTTTTTGAGTTTTACGGCCCCAGATTCCTCCAGACATTCCGCAACAAATTCCGAGCAGAAATAATGTTTTTCCCGTTTCAGCACCGGCAGATGAATAATACACAGAAATACACCAATCCGATTATACTGATACTCTTTTCGCGAAGCCTGAAATTTATCTATCTTGCGTTTGATATAAGCATAAACCTCATCCGACACTTCCAGTTCATAGCATCGGCTGTATCGTACACCGCGATCACGATGTTTCTCCAGAGTCTCTCTGGTAAAGCCCCGATAATTAAAACTGTAAAAATGTTCTGGTTCATCCTCCAGCGCAATAGATGCATGCGTATAGTTCCGCCCGCTAATCCAGTACACAAACTGGCTCATTCGATCATTATACCGTGTCAGCAATATGGAAATTTTTTTCATGCGACGGTCTCCATTTCTTTCGCATTTCTGCAAAGTATTCGCAACGCTTATCCAGAATCATATGGATCTAAAAAATCTGTAACGAATTCGACTGTCTGCTCTCAGAAACATAAAATTCCATCCTGCTATTATTATAAACCATGTCTTAGCATTATTCAAACAATTTTAAAGATTTGGTTACAAAAAAATCTGCCTCCGTTTCCAGAGACAGATTCAGGATTTTACAGATTCGATTTATTATACAGCGCTCTGGCTCATATCCAGAATAACGGCACCGTAAGGCGGCAGTGCCTGCGGTTTTTCAGATGCCGCACTGTAACGAACATCACCGTTTACTTTCATGGTCAGAATCCCCTGAACATTCATATTCATGTCCACAGAAGCTTTGCTGCCAGTCATGTCCAGTTTCATGGTCATGATTGGTGCAGTGCCCATATAAACCGATGTCGCCTGCTGATATCCAGTAATGGTACTGCCATTTGTTTTTAACGTAATACTCATAGAAGTTGCGCTTCCATTGCTGTCATATCTAGTGGAAGAAATATACTGGTTCCCGACACGCTGAAACGCATCATCGCGATACATATTCAGACTCTTCAGCATAATTTCGCAGGCCGAAGCATTCTCCGGCATCAGGCTGTCAATCATCTGCATAACAGAGGCTTCGTAACCATTCTGCGAATTCGCACTGGCTGCGGCAATAGCCTGGAGATTCAGTCCGGACTGCGCATCGTTCAGATTCATTTTATACCATGCGCTTCCATCCATGCCGGACTGCGCAAAAATATCAGACTGCATATACGCCGTACCGATTTTGTTATCCACCAGCACCTGCATATGCATCTGCTTTAAAGCATCCATGGCCGCCAGATTGTCATCGGTCATGGCATCATTTTTCAGTAATGCAGCTTGCAGTTCTTCCAGGTTCAGTTCCATGGCAATATCCATATCTGCCTGATCCGGAGAGGTGATGCCATTCAGTTTCAGGCTTCCGGTAAGCGGAATCATCTTTGCTGCCTCACCGCTGCCATCTGCCATTTGCATATCCAGTTTCAGACTGCCCTCAGTTTTCACATTGCCGGTCAGGTTCTGCGCTTTGGCATATTTTAAGTAACTATCCATCAGCTTATACTGGCCTTTGGCATTTTCTTTCAGTTCGTCTTTATCCAGCATTACCACTGTAGACACACTGCCATCCCAGCCCACTTCCAGTCCTAATGTCTGCGCTGCAAAACGAACTGGTACATAAGTGCGCCCATCCCGAATAAACGGAGGCGCATCAATTTCGATTATGTTTTCCATACCGCTATCAACGGTTACAGTATTCTGATTTACATAAAACGTAACCTGCACACCGTCTTTTTCCGCCATAATGCGGCCATCTTCCGCACGATAGTCCACCTCTGCATCCAGGGCTTCAAATACAGCGCGGAACGGCACATACACACGACCGTTTTCATTAACCGGCACCGCATCGGTAAACATAACATTTTCGCCATTTAACTGCACCTTCATACTTTGTGCATCATCTGCCAGAGCCATCGACGGCACAAAACACAAAACCATCAGCAGCAAAAGGACTGTTCGTATTTTTGTTTTTCTCAAATGCTTCATATCTTAAAACCTCCTCATTTTTTCTGACACTATTGTAATCATAGCAGATTTCCTGCCATCCGTCTACACTTCTTACTACAATAATAAAAATAAAATAACAATAGCTACTTCCAGCAATTTATAGTACAATACTGCCAGACATCAATTTAAAGGAGCTGATACACATGAATTTCTACGAACGATTCCGCGCTTTAAAAAGCGTTATGGAGGCATACGATTTAGACTGGGACGATTTAATCGATGCCGGTTTCACCAGAGGCATGTACGATATGCTGGCCGCTGAATACGCACGTTTAGTCGAATCCGGCGAAGCGCAGGAAGACCCTGCCCTCTATGAGGCTTACCGCAGAGAATTTGATATCATGTTCCGCTAAAAAAAATGGTCCTGAACAAAGTTGCATGTTCGGGACCATTTTTCTTTTTTATAATTTATTTTCTATCGCATTATAATCTATTACAGCTTTTGAAACATCGTTTAAAATTTTTACAGATTCACAGAAAATAAAAAAGCAGATTCCGTAGAATCTGCTTTTTAGTGGAGCGGAAGACGAGATTCGAACTCGCGACCCTCGCCTTGGCAAGGCGATGCTCTACCACTGAGCCACTTCCGCATATGGTGGAGATAAGCAGAATCGAACTGCTGACCCCCTGCTTGCAAGGCAGGTGCTCTCCCAGCTGAGCTATACCCCCATATAAGAGCCGGTGATGGGACTCGAACCCGCGACCTGCTGATTACAAATCAGCTGCTCTGCCAATTGAGCTACACCGGCCTGTGTTCTAAAGCGTTTGCTCTCGAGCACGTTTGATAGTATATCAGAGAATTTAACTTTTGACAAGCCCTTTTTGAAAAAATTTTTTAGTTTTTTTTCAAGTTCAGCTGTATTCCAAGTTTCTCGTCGATTTTTATGCGTTCTTCCATCTTCCGCAGCAATTCTGCATCCGTCTGTTTCGGGCGCGTATCGGCCAGCTCACTTAATGGACGAAATGTCATGCGATGAATCGAACAAGGCCCCTGTTCCATAATTCCCTGCACATGTTCTGCCGTTGGATAGCCTTTGTTGGCTGAAAATCCATACCCTGGATACAGTTTATCGTATTCATCCATCAGACGGTCACGATATACTTTGGCAATGATAGATGCCGCTGCAATCGAAATACTGTGGCTGTCACCTTTTACAATCGCTCTGGAAGGCAATGTAATACGAGGATTCGGCAGCCCATCAACCAGTACAAAATCCGCAGGCTGTGCTAACGCATTCACTGCATTCTGCATAGCAAGACGGCTGGCTTCCAGAATATTCAGCTGATCAATTTCATTTTCTGTAAGTAATGCAATGCTCCATGCAATGGCCTGTTCTTTTATCAGACAATCCAGATGTTCTCTCTGTTTTTCTGACAGTTTTTTGGAGTCATTAATTTCGGGAAGGTTTGCATCCTCAGGCAGAATAACTGCGGCTGCCACTACCGGCCCTGCTAACGGGCCCCTGCCCACTTCGTCGGTTCCGGCAATCCATCTGTACCCATTTGCCTTTGCCTCTTTTTCATATTCCCACATCGCTAAAATACGCTGCTGTTCTTTTTCTTTTTTTTCTAACAGGCGCAGATATTTTGCAGCCAGGTTCTGCACTGCTTTACGTTGATCCTGTTGCAGCAGCTTTAAATAATTCGGCAGATTACTGGCATCCGTCTGCTGTAAAAAGGCTTCAATTTCTTTTGTTTTCATCTGTGAGAAATCCATCTTCTGTTCCTCGCTTTTATATTTTGTAGCCTGTCTAATCGAACTTATGTAAAAAGAGCCTATGCAATGCACAGGCTCCTGTCTTTTATCGGAAAAATGAATTATTCTTCGTCTTCTTCCTCATCTTCGATGATTAAATCTCTTTCAAAGGTATACACAACTGCATCACATTTTGGACACAGAATTTCCACAACTTCTGCTTCTTCTTCCTCGTCCAGCATAGTGTCAAAGAAACATACGGTTTCACCGCATTCCGGACATTCTACTTCGATGATTTCATCGTCTTCATAATCATCATCGAATTCGCAGTCGCATTCACATTCGTCGCAATCGTCTTCGCAGTCACACTCGTCACAATCGCTTCCGCATGTGCAGCCGAAATCGTCATCTTCAATGCCCAGCATTTCTTCTACCAGATCCAGATCTTCATCAATGATATCCAGCAGTTCTTCTGCGTCTTCCAGATCCTCATCAATGGATTCCACATATTCCTGCATTTCATCCAGCTCTTCATCCAGATCGTCAACTGCTTCTACCAGTTCATCCAGAATATCCAGCATTGCAGCAAACAGTTTTTTTTCTTTTTTATCTTCAAAGTCCATACCATCCAGCATGCCTCTCAGATAAGCCATTTTTGTATAGATATCCATACGCGAAAAACTCCCTTCAATGTTCAGTTTCATCATGTTTTTTCACCCATGATTATTATTCCACATCCGGCAGAAATGCCCCTGCCGTTTTGAAATATTTCGTGCAAAAATTCTTACGCTCTTTCGATGTAGGAACCGTTTCTGGTATCAATACGCAGAACTTCGTCAACTTCGATGAACATAGGAACCTGAACAACAGCACCTGTTTCCATTACAGCTGGTTTGTTACCGCCTGTTACAGTACCGCCTTTGATAACTGGTTCTGTTTCCACTACACGCAGTTCAACAGTGTTAGGCAGTTCTACTTCCATTACTTCGCCTTTGAAGTAGGTTACAACGCATTCCATGTTTTCCAGCAGGAATTTTTCTGCGCCGCTCATCTGCACTTCGTTCAGCATTTCCTGATCAAAAGTGTTGTTGTCCATGAATACATAAGATTCACCGTCGAAATACAGATACTGCATCTGTCTGCGTTCCATGATAGCATCCTGGAATTTTTCACCTGGACGGAAAGTACGTTCAATAGAAGCACCTGTTTTCAGGTTTTTAATTTTGGTTCTTACGAACGCTGCACCTTTCCCTGGTTTTACGTGCTGGAAGTCCACAATTTTACATGGGTCGCCTTCCAGTTCAATTGTTAAGCCTGTCTTGAAATCGCTTGTATCGATCATACAAAATCCTCCTATAAAATAATCAGTTCTTTTGGTGAATGGGTTAAATTAATACAGCCATCCTTTTTCACGACAACCAGATCCTCTATTCTGACACCGCCCCAATTTGGCAGATAAAGTCCCGGCTCCACTGTAATAACAGTATTTTCCGGAATAACCTCCTCCGCTTTTGGAGAAAATCTAGGTTCTTCATGAATTTCAAGCCCTACGCTATGCCCGAGGCCATGCCCAAAAAAGGAACCATATCCCGCATCCTGAAACACATTCTGCGCCACTGCCTGAATTTCTTTGCCGGTTACACCAGCTTTGATAGCCTGCAGTGCATCTTCCTGTGCTTTTCTTACTAGATTATAAACTGTTTCTTGCTTTTCGTCAACTTTTCCCAGTGCAATTGTTCTTGTAATATCCGAACAATATCCCTGATACACACAGCCGAAGTCCATTGTAATAAAATCGCCCACTTCGACTTTTTTATCACTTGCTACTCCGTGCGGCATAGAGGAGCGCTTCCCGGAAGCAACAATTGTTTCAAAGCTGACACCGGAAGCACCCAGACGACGCATCTGAAATTCCAGTTCCATAGCAATTTCACGCTCGGTCATACCCGGTTTGATCATTGGCAGCACATGAGCCAGCGCCTGATCACTGATTTCTTCCGCACGAGCCAGAAGCGCAATTTCTTCCTCGTCTTTTACACGACGAATCTGATCTACAAAACCTTTTAATGGTGTAATGGCTTTACGGCGCACCTGATTTGCCAGCAGTTCAAATTCATCCACAGTCATGCGGTCGCTTTCGATACCCAGTGTGATAACTTCCAGTTCTTCCATCAGCATACGCAGAGTTACTACCGGAGTATAATGCTGGAACTGCACCAGTTTACAACCTCTGGCCTGCTGCTGCGCCTGTTCGATATAACGAAAATCTGTCATCAGATACACGTTGCTCTGTGTTACCAGAACCCAGCCGAACGTACCGGTAAATCCAGTTAAATACTGGCGGTTTTCTTTACTTGTTACCAGAAACCCATCCAGATCCAGCTCTTTCATTTTTGCCTGTATTTTTTCAATCCGTTTCCATTTCATTTTCTAGTTCTCCATTTCCGCCACATATTGTAATGCCAGAAGATAGCTTTTCGCCCCAAATCCGCAAATCTGCCCTACGCAAACCGGAGCAATCAGCGAATGATGCCGAAACTCTTCTCTGGCGTGAATATTGCTGAGATGAATCTCTACAGCAGGAAGCTCAACCGCTTCAATGGCATCACGAATCGCTACACTGGTGTGGGTATATGCAGCCGCATTCAGAATCAGATACTGATACTTGCCTTTTGCCTTCTGAATTGCCTCTACCAGTTCTCCCTCATAATTTGTCTGCATAAAATCCATCTCAATTCCCAGTTCCGCAGCTCGTTTACGCATCATGCGCTCAATATCTGCCAGCGTCGTGGTTCCATAGATTTCTGGTTTTCTTGTTCCAAGGAGATTCAGGTTTGGTCCATTTAATACTAAAACACGCAATATACTCACCTCACCCATCATAATACCATATTATTCCTGCCTCACACAAGATAGAAATGTAATTATTTCGCAGTATTTCTGCACTCTGTTTTATTTTCCGCTGACAGAGATATCGGAAATCCGTATCGTCGGCGCCCCTTGGCTTCCATAAAAAGTAAGGTCACTGCCAATACCGCTGATTTTCTGCAGCAGCTGCTGAAAATTACCTGCGATGGTAATCCCCCGTACCGGATGGCTGAGTTTGCCATGTTCAATCAAGATCCCTGATGCCCCAAAGGAAAAATCACCAGAAACAGGATTAGCAGTATGGGCACCTAAAATTTCTGTTACATAAATACCTTTTTCTACGGAACCAATTAACTGCTCTGGGCTCAAACTGCCCGCCTCCAGATAATAATTGCTGGTGCCGATATGCGGCACTCCCTTATACGAACCGCGCATGCCGTTGCCGGTAGAAACCGCTCCTGCCTTTTTCGCAGAAAGACAATCATACAGATAATTTTTCAGCACACCGTTTTCGAGCAGTACGGTACGCTGCGCTGCAGTGCCTTCGCCATCAAAGGATGCGGAGCCCAGCCGTCCCGGCATGGTTCCATCATCAATCAGAGTCAGTTCCCTGCTTGCCACTACTTCACCCAGTTTCCCAGCTAAAAAGGATTTGTTTTTCAGAACCGCTTCGCCAGAAAAACACGAGCTGATAATACCCATCATCTGCATAGCAATTAACGGCTCTAAAACCAGATCCATCACACCGCTTTTTACCTGTGACGCACCTAAAAGCTGTACCGCTCTTCGGCCAGCCATTTTTCCTGCCTCTTCCGGTGATAAATCCCGATAGGAAATACAGGAATTCATCCCGTAACCGCTCTGCTGCTCCCCATCCTGTTCACTGAGCGCCAGCGCAAACAGACCGCAGAAACTGCCTTTCTGATACAGCGAAAGCCCATGGCTGTTTGCCAGCCACATTTCGATCTCGCCTTCCTCATAACCGGAGCGTTCAATGCTTTTTACCCGACTGTCATACAATTTTGCCTGACGGGCTGTCTCCTTTGCCAGTTCAATTTTTTCTTCCATAGTATGCGCGCCTGTGGCAGCATCGTATAAATCAAGCTGCGGATAATACCGACCCTGTTCCGGAAAATATAGCGCCGGTTCTTCATCGTTGTAGGTGCTGTTGG
>DAISWV010000026.1:10565-10727 GCA_036826195.1 Peptococcaceae bacterium
GCCTTTCTGATACAGCGAAAGCCCATGGCTGTTTGCCAGCCACATTTCGATCTCGCCTTCCTCATAACCGGAGCGTTCAATGCTTTTTACCCGACTGTCATACAATTTTGCCTGACGGGCTGTCTCCTTTGCCAGTTCAATTTTTTCTTCCATAGTATGCGC
>DAISWV010000027.1:0-10627 GCA_036826195.1 Peptococcaceae bacterium
TAGACAGATATACAAGTTTTTCTGCCTGCATGGCTTCCAGTTCATTTATTTCTGCTACGTGACGCAGCGGAGTACGTGTGCACACCACACTATTCTGAATTCGATAATAAAACATCGGCATTCCTCTCAATTTTTAATATTTGCAATTCACTTTCTGTTTTTATTTTACTATATCCGCCCGTTCTTCTGCAACGCTTCCCTCTTTTTCTTTCTGCTTCTCATCGATATATATTACGAACGAATAATACAGCATCACAAGAGCTGATGACAGTAATACACCTGCAATAATATCTGTAAACCAGTGTACACCGGATAAAAACCTCCCGATTACGGTTGTCAGAATAATCGCAGTCGAAACAGTATTTAACGCCATTCGCAAAGCTTTTTTATCCGCAAACAGTTTGCGAAACTCTATCATTGCAGTTGCCATAATACAGATGACAATCATAGCATGGGATGATGGATAAGACGCTTCTAAACTGTTATCCATCATCACAGGCCGGTAATTAACAATGGCAATCTCAAAAAAGAGATAACTTACAGCAACCAGTATATAAAACATACCCAGAAGAATAATCTCATAATCCACTTCCCAGAGATTTTTTCGTTTTACCAGCTGTACCAGCCCCAGAACTGCAAAACCCAATGCGAATAAAACAGCTATCATACCCAGCCATTCTGTTATTTCATAACATAAAAAATTCACCCCAAAACATTCAAAAACAGATTGATTTATAGTCGCAAGACCGACCTTCGACTCTTCAGGACCGATTGGCTGAACATCCACCAGCAAAACCATCAGTGTAAATACTGTGAAGAACAGAAATAAACCAGCTGTTATTCCAAACAGTTTTTTGCTTTTCGCTTCCATTTTCTTTTCGCTTTTCATACAGATTCCTCATTCCTTTTCATGTTTTCCGCAGCTGCATCTGTATTATGGTACTGCACATCCAGAAAGCACAAGAAACGTGCTGTCACACAAGCAAAAAAGCTCTGACACGTATCGTGTCAGAGCTTTCAAACAAGTATTTATGCGGTTTTCATCGGATTCTGCTTCATAATCAGATACAGTTTGATTAAAAAGAAAAGGAACAGCAATGTAATCACATACGGTTCCTTTACTGCTGCAAAAAACAGAATTGCCAGAATACTCAACAGCAAGGAAACTTTTTGTAACGGCATCTTCCAGCTTTCTTTTTCTCCCCGGCTTAATAAAAGTTCTGCAGCTCCCATAGCGATCAAAGCAAGAAACACAGTCCAGTAAAAAATGCGAACAACCGTTGTAACAGCGTTAAAAGAAAACAGATTTACTGACTGTATTACACCATCTGCAGGATTCCCATACAGGGGCAGAATGACACATAACACCACTAATACATCCAGTAGTCCTATAATTGACGTATACATATTATGGAGCGTTTCCCTGTGTTCTGTTTCAGCTGCTGCAATCAGCTCTTCACTGGACAATAATTCATCAATCGAAACACCAAATATTTTTGAAATCGCTTTTAAAGACTCGATATTGGGATATCCTTTTCCACTTTCCCATTTCGAAACAGCGGTTCTTGAAACATAGAGTTTTTCTGCAAGCTGTTCCTGCGTCCAGTGATTCTGTTTTCGCAGATACTGTAATTTTTCATGAAACTCCATCTGGATTATCCCCTTTCTGTTCTATTGATACCAATATAAAAAGCAGGACAGCATAGTCAGACACTAAGCTATCCTGCTTCACTTTTTAAACGTTATTACGCTTCATCGGACAGAACCGTTTCCGATAAAATCACTTCATCGGCACTGCGTTTGCGCTCCGGTTTATCTTTCCCGTACATAATGATACGTTCTGTATTGGCTACCGCATCTGCAATCAGAGACGGTAAATCCAGTTTTTCTTCCTCTTTTTCGCAAGCATCAACTTTTGGACGTGTTTTTGGTTCTTTTGGAACAAAAACAGTGCAGCAATCTTCATATGGAAGAATAGAAGTCTCATAGGTATCAATCTGCTGCGCTAAGCGAATGATTTCCTCTTTTTCCATGGTGATGCAAGGACGCAGAATCGGCATAGTTGCCACATTGTTAATGGCATAAATGCTTTCCATGGTCTGACTTGCCACCTGACCCAGGTTATCACCGGTGAAAATAGCCAGGCAGTCACGATTGCGTGCAATTTCTTCTGCAATACGAACCATGATACGGCGCATGATTGGAATACGCATATTATCGTGACAGTAATGCGCAATCTCTTCCTGAATTTTGGTGAAAGGCACCATATGAACTACAACACGGTTGGAGTATTTTGCCATGCGTTTTGCCAGTTCCAGCACTTTTTCTTTTGCCTGTTCACTGGTGTACGGATAGCTGTGGAAATGTACCGCTTCTACCGTAACGCCGCGTTTCATTGCGAGCCATCCTGCTACCGGACTGTCAATACCACCCGATAACAGCACAACACCTCGCCCGCTGCTGCCAACTGGCAGACCCCGTAGTCCCGGATAACTTCTGGTATAGATATATGTGCCATCGGTACGAATTTCCAGAAGCAGATCAACATCATAGTTGTGCAGATCCGCTTTCAGCCCTGGCACATTTTTCAGCATATGGGCTGCAATAATCTGCTGCATTTCCGGAGAGGTTACTGGAAATTTTTTATTGGCACGTTTTACACTTACACGGAATCGGCCTGGTCCATCAATAGCTGCACGCAGCTCTTCCAAAGCTGTGGCTTTGATTTCCTCCAGTTCAAAACCGGTTTTGCGAGCCGGACTGTAAGATGAAATCCCGAAGACATGATTTAACGAATCATAAAACAGTTCCGGCGCTCTGCCTTCCAGTTTCAGATATAAACGTCCCATTTCACGTTCAATCACTGGTGTAATGTCTAAATCTGTTTTTATCTGTTCTTTGATATTATGCACTAAACGATTTAAAAAATCTTTCTGGTTCTTCCCTTTCAGCGCGATTTCCGCATATCGGATAACAATATGATCGTACATTGGAATCTCTCCTGTCATTATTCAGCAGATTTGTTCTTTTTGTAGCTTTTCTTTCCATCGCGGGCATAGGTTTTCGGTTTACCGGCTTTATTGCTGAAATCTTTTTTACCGGCATCTTTTTTGTAGACATCTTTTTTATTGAAGTCTTTGCCGAATTCCTTTCTGCCAAAATCTTTTTTACCGTCTTTCCGGTATTTTCCGTCACGGTTTCCGCCTTTTCCATGCCCACGTCCTTTTCCGCCATCTTTTCTAGGTTCTTTCAGACGTTTCACATAAATCGGACGTTCCGGAGACAGATGAATTTCTTCCATATTGGCTTCGTGTTCGCTGTCGCCAGCCATTAATTCCAGCATAGCAGCCACTACATCCACACTTCCGTATTCCTGAATCAGATCATTGGCCAGTTCCTGATAATCCAGTACATGACCTTCTTTGATTGCTGTCACAATCTGACCAAAAAGAATATCCTGTTTTTTCTGACGGCTGTCCTGCGCAGAAGGAAGCTTGGTTCTCTGCAGCTTACGCTGAATGGTCTTTTCGATAACTTTTAAGTGCGGCAGTTCTCTCGGCTCAACAAAAGTAAGAGCAATGCCTTCTTTCCCCGCACGTCCGGTACGGCCGATACGATGCACATAGTTGTCGATTTCCTGCGGCAGGTCAAAGTTAAACACATGGCTTACACCAGTAATATCTAAACCACGAGCTGCAACATCGGTAGCCACCAGAATGGAAATCTGCCCATTGCGGAATTTGTTCATAACGATGTCACGATGACGCTGTGTTAAATCCCCGTGCAGCCCTTCTGCCTGATAACCCAGTTTCTGAAGAGCTTCGGTCAATTCATCCACACGGCGTTTTGTTCTCCCGAACACCATCGCCAGTTCCGGATTATGGATATCTAATAAACGGCACAGCAGTTTAAATTTCTCCTGTTCCGGCACTTCAAAATACTGCTGTTCAATACTTGGAACTGTCAGTTCCTGTGCTTTTACTTTTACCAGAACAGGTTCTTTCATAAATTTATTGGCAATAGCCTTGATTTCATCTTTCATTGTTGCAGAGAACATCATGGTCTGGCGTTCTTCTGGACATGCTGACAGAATCGTTTCAATATCTTCCAGGAACCCCATGTTCAGCATTTCATCGGCTTCATCCAAAACAATCATTTTCAGATTATCCAGACGAATGGTTTTGCGATTCATATGGTCCATTAAACGGCCCGGAGTTGCTACGATTACCTGTGGACGGCCTTTTAATTCCCGAATCTGACGATTAATATCCTGTCCACCATAAACCGCCACCGATTTCATACGCAGATATTTGCTCAGTTTTTTTACTTCTTTTTCAACCTGCATACACAGCTCGCGGGTCGGAGTCAGAATCAGCACCTGTACAACAGGCTCACTGCCTAACAGCTGCAGAAATGGAATGGTAAATGCTGCCGTTTTACCTGTACCGGTCTGTGCCTGTCCAATCACATCCTGCCCTGTTAAAGCTACCGGAATCGCCTGCTCCTGAATTGGAGTAGCTTCAGTAAAGCCCATATCCTGAATAGCTCTTAAAATTTCATCTTTCAGATTTAATGTCTCAAAATTTAACATTCGATACCTCTTTTTAATCAGTAAATTCAATCCATCTGCAGATAGAATCTCAAAGTGTTTCCATCTGCACAGACATATTCCTGTAAAACAGGAAAAATGCATTATCTATATAGTGTATCGCACAGGAAATGAAATTACAAGCCGCAAATTATCATGAAATATGACTGCATAACCTGTGCAGCAAAACAAACAGCTAGAAAATAAGCCTTTGCCTGTGTACATAAATATTCTGCAGAAGCGCTATCCCAACCAGATTTGTCAGCATAGAACTGCCCCCGTAACTTACAAATGGAAGCGGAATACCAGTAACCGGCATCAGACCCATTGTCATGCCCGCATTTTCTAGAATATGAAACAGATACATACTCACAACTCCGGCAGCTACCAGCGCACCATATAAATCTTTCGATAACATGGCAACCCGTAATCCGCGGAACAATAAAAATGCATACAGAAGCAGTAATGTACACGCTCCAATAAAGCCAAGTTCTTCTGATAACACCGCAAAAATAAAATCAGTCCATTGTTCCGGCATAAATGCCCCGCTGCTCTGACTGCCCATATGCAGGCCTTCACCCCAAAGCCCGCCATTACCAATAGCTATCTTGGACTGGGCAACATTATAACCTGCACCGCGAGGATCCAATGACGGATCAAACAGCACCAGGAAACGATTCAGCTGGTAGGTTTTTAACGGACACCACCAGTTCAGTTTCCATACACCAAGCAGATAAATAATCAGTGCCAGCGTACCGCCGCCAAAAATGCCAAGAAGCAGTTTACGATTAGCCCCGGCAATCAGCAGCATTCCAATCATAATAAAGATAAATACCAGCGCACTGCCTAAATCCGGCTGCATCATCAGCAGTAATACTGGAGGAACCATATAGAGAAAACATGGTATCAGTTCCATTAAGGTCTGCAGATTTTCTCTGCGCGCCGACAAAAACTGCGCATAACTCAATATCATAAGAATTTTGCAGAATTCCGCCGGCTGCAGTGTAAGCCCGCCCGGAAGTGCAAACCAGCCTTTTGCACCGCCTCGCTCTACACCGATAATCAGTACCGCCACCAGAAGTACCATGGTAGCAATATAAAACTCTTTCGGATAATTTTTTAATACGCTGTAGTCAAATTGCAACAGCGCAAAAACAGCTGCCGTTCCGATTCCCACAAAAAGAAGCTGTTTTGCTACATAATTGCTTTCTTTTGCAGCAGCAGCGCTATCCAGCACAAACAGACCGAGTACTATGATAATAGCAACTGTAAAAAGCATACTAAAGTCCATTTTTTTCAGCAGTCGATAAAAGTTCTGCATCATCTTTGCAGTACAGCTCCTTTCTATAGAATAACCGGTCAGATTCTGTTTTTTCTGCCAGCAATGTATACATTATGTGCCTGCTTAATTGCCTGCATTCCGTTTCACACTGGAAACTGGAATATTGACTTCCAGCATGGTCATATTATCCTGTTCTGCCATCTGCACATCCAGTGCCGCTTCATCAAAATCCATATACTTGGAGATAACTTCCACTAAATCGCGGCGCAGATTTTCCATCATAGCTGGAGACACGCTGGCACGGTCATGAATCAGTACCAGTTTTAAACGGTCTTTAGCCAGTTCTTTACTGGCCTTTTCACCGCCAAACAGTCGTTGTAAAAAGCTTGCCATCTTGTCTCCTCCTAGTTTCCTTTGAACAGTTTTTTCAGTTTCGCAAAAAATCCTTCTTCTACTTCCAGATTCATCAGCGGCACATCTTCACCTAAAATGCGTTTCACAATGTTTCGATACGCCTGACCTGCTCTGGACTGCTGATCTAACACGGTCGGTTCACCACGGTTTGTGGAAATCACAATGTTATCATCATCCGGAATCACACCCAGCAGTTTAATTGCCAGGATTTCCAGAATATCATCCACACTCATCATATCCCCCTGGCGCACCATGTTTGGTCGAACACGGTTTAATACCAGCTGCGGATTGCCTAAACCATTTGCTTCTAACAGCCCGATAATACGGTCCGCATCGCGCACGGCCGATACTTCCGGGTTGGTTACCACGATTGCTTTATCTGCACCTGCAATCGCATTTTTGAAGCCCTGTTCAATGCCGGCAGGACAGTCTACAATAATGTAATCAACTTCCTGTTTCAGTTCGTTGCAGATTGCACGCACCTGTTCCTCAGTCACAGCATTTTTATCTTTTGTCTGTGCCGCTGGAATCAGATATAATTCAGGGTAACGTTTATCTTTAATCATACCCTGTTTCAGTTTGCAATGCCCGTTTGCAATATCAACGATATCATATACAATACGATTTTCCAGACCCATTACAACGTCCAGATTGCGCAGCCCGATATCCGTATCCATCAGTACCACTTTTTTGCCCTGAGCCGCAAGCCCGGTACCAATATTTGCAGCGGTCGTAGTTTTCCCTACGCCGCCTTTCCCAGATGTTACAACAATTACTTCACCCATATGAAAGCCTCCATTCATCAGTTTTTATTCTCTGATTATCTTCGATATTATTTATCTTATACCTCTTCAATTACCAGCTGATTATCAATAATTCTGGCAATTTCCGGTACATGCCGTTCGTTGTTCTCTCCGTCCGGTGCACGGGCTATTAAGTCTGCAATGCGAAGCTGCAGAGAACTTAAATGATTTGCATATACAATTGCCTGTTTATTTCCACGACACCCTGCATGTGCAACACCGCGCAGCGTACCCAGAACTAGAATATGACCGGTTGCCACCAGCTCCGCTCCGGCATTAACATCGCCAAATACAACCAATGTACCATCGTAGGAAATATTCTGCCCGGAACGTACATTTTTTCGCACAACCAGTGCCCCTTCTGCCAGATAATGAACGGCATCACCTAAACCGGCAGGCAGAGCGCATTCCTGCTCATGCATTTGTGCCGCATCGCTCTTTTGCTCAGATACCCCTATAGCAGAAGAACAAAGTTCGTTTCGCAGTTCTTCTGTTTTCGGCTCTTGTCTTTCTTCTGCCTCCGGCACAAAATATTTCACTTCATGTCCCAGTGACTGCAGCAGAACTTTTAATGCTAGCTGCTGTCCCTGATCCAGTGCGGTCTGCCCGGAATTAACAATTAATGCAGTATGTTCTCCCAGAAAGCTCCTGGATGTCCATAGTTTCTGCACAATCATCTGACATAAGGATTCAAACTCCACCGTCAAATCAAGAAGTAATACAATTCCATCCTTATTCCCTTTAAAATTTACTGCTTCTCCCATACTGTATCTCTCCAGACTCCTGTCTTTTGATCTGTTTTCAGATTTCATTTCATCACAGCATCTTACCTGTATCTGTTATGGCGTCGAAGATGCCATAACAGGCTGATTCAGCTTAAAGTATTCTTCCAGAACTGCTTTCGCTACACGCCCTGCCGAACCGGAACCGCTGTAACCATATTCCATCACACAGGCAAATGCTACTTCCGGATCATCAGCCGGAGCAAAGCAGATAAACAGACCATCATAATATTCTTTGTTGCCTACCCGGTAGCCTTTCCCACCCGGCTGTGCTGTACCGGTTTTGGCCGCTACCTGAATATCTGCAGGAAAGTTTGCAAACAGACCGTATGCACCACCGCCTGTAGCCGTTACTCTGCACATAGCCTCTCGCACCTTGTTCAGCGTATCCTCACTGATATCAGCACTCTGACGCACTACCGGTTCCGCTGTTTTTACGATTTCACCGGCGTTATTTCGAATTTCTTTCACCACATAGGGCTGATACACCGTGCCGCCATTGGCTATTGCCGATACATACACAGCAAGTTGAAGCGGTGTATAGTTCTGACGCCCCTGGCCGATTGCCACGTTAAACGTATCCGCCGCATGCCATTCAGAATTCCATTTATGGTTAATCAGTTTTTCACTTTCCGCAATAGCAATCTGGCTGTTGTATTTACGTTCCAGTTTTTTCTGATCTTCTTCACTGGATGCCGCAGCCAGAGCCTGTTCTTTTTCTTCTTTCAATGCGGCAATTTTTCTATCACACAGTACATCCGATGTTTCTGCAGCCATATCCTGATACATCTGCCGCTTTTCTACAGTCGGAAGCCCCTGTGTTGCACGCTCGCCGGTACTTTCATAGGCAAGATCAATGCCTGTAGGTCCTTCCAGCCCCAGCATCTCACCATATTTTGCAATGTTATCAATGCCGGCTCTTCGTCCCATTTCCTGAAAATATACGTTGTCCGATTTTGCCATACCATTATACAGATTGTAATAACCAATCGGTGCCGTTGTTTTAATAAATGGTGCAATCCAGTATCGACCCGGGTTATAAATCGTCTCGGTATCGGTTGTAACACCGCTTTCCAGAGCAGCAATAGCCGTAACCGGTTTAAAAGTAGAACCAGGAATATAACGGCCTTGAATCGCCCGATTCTGCTGCCCGACATTATCATCCGGACGACTTGCCATTGCAAGCACCTCGCCAGTTTTTACATTCAGCAGTACTCCGGCTCCGGCACCCGCTTTATCCGACCGACTCTGACTCTGCAGGCTGGCAATTGTACTATCCAGCGCATTTTCCAGAGCCAGCTGTAAATCTGCATCAATGGTCAGTACCAGACTGTTCCCGGCTTGCGGTTCCACAACGCTGACATCGGATACCGGCCTTCCGGCTGCATTTACTTCCACACGCCGATAGCCGTCAACACCGCGTATAATTTCATCATAGTACTTTTCGAGCCCTACTTTGCCGATATAGTCGCCCATTTTATAGATGGTTTCTTCGCCATCCTCTTCCGCCGCAAGTGTTGCTTCGTCCAATTCATTCTGGTTAATCTCGCCGATATAACCCAGTACATGACTGGCCAGTGTTCCATGCAGATATGTGCGTTCCGGCACTGTTTCCACATTTACACCTGGAAGTACATCCCGATGCGCCTCAATACGGCTTACTGCCGCAATGTCAAGATTTTTCTTCAAAACCACCGGCTTATATAGAAAGCCTTTGTTAGAATCACAGATTTCCATAACCTTTTCGGCCGTCAGCTCCGGATCCTGTACAATTGCCACCAGCCGGTTAATCAGTTCTGTATTATATTCACCATCCGCCCGCATAGAGAGATAATCCACCGTCAGCTGATAACTTGGACGATCTGTCACCAGTACAGTTCCATCGCTGGTAATAATATCTCCACGTGTAGCTGTAATCGTCATAAGCCGATTTCGCTGTGCATCAGCACGAGATGCGTAAACCTCTGTATCTACCAGCTGCAGCCAGGCAAGACGAGTAATCAGTATCCCGATTACCAGAAAGGCCATGACTGTATAAATATGGGTCAAGTCTTCCAGATTCTTTTTTTCTTTCGTCTGCAATGCTGTCGCTCCTTTCTGACAGATTTCCTAATCAGCAGCTTTTAGAGTTTTATTTCATCCGTTACTGGTTTCCTTCGAGAAGAACCGATAGAACACTGCATAAAATACCGGTGAAAAACACATGTTGTAAACCGCATCCGGAATACTGGAAAACAACATAGTATCCAGACCCACATTTCCTCCAATCAGTACACTGAAAAGAAAATACAATCCGGCATTACCAAACGTAGCAATTACCACTGCCGCCATCGGCACAACAAAATTGTTTTTATGCAGATTGCGTTCCGAATAGCCTGCTGCAAAACCAATCAAACCTTTACAGATTGCATTGATTCCAATAAAGCGCCCTGTCATTAAATCTTCCAGAAGCCCAAGAGCCGCACCTAAAAAGCCGCCCTGTACAGAGCCTCGAAAAATCGAAAAATATACAACCATAATCAATACAAAATCAGGTTTACCGCCTGCCACCGATAAGCCGTTAAATACGGTATCACGCAGCACAATGCCCAGAAATGCCACAACAAACAGCACCAGTACACGCATCAGGCGTTCCCTCCTCTGCTGTTCATCAGAATAAACACTTCTTCCAGACGATTAAAATTCACATATGGCTTCACCGTAACTGTTTTGGTCAGGCCATTGGAACTATATTCAATCGCTGTAATTTCACCAATCT
>DAISWV010000028.1:0-10401 GCA_036826195.1 Peptococcaceae bacterium
CTCCAGCCCGTCCAGTTGGTAGGACACACGCCCCGCATGGTTTGTCCAGGAATACGCGTCCCCGATTTTTAACACAGCATTGCCCTTGCGCACACGCTCGCCTTCATTTACCAGCGGCTCCACTTTGCCATCGGCCTGTGCAATAATCAGTGACTCTGTACCATGTAAAAGGCCGTAGCCTGTCTCTACATGCTCCAGCACAGTCGCACTGACTTCCTCTGTCTGCACCATAGCGGTGCGAATCTGGTTGCCTGCCAGCATCAGAACAAACCAGGCGATAATGACTACCAGCAGAATTTTTACAATATGTTCTTTTGGATAAAGCCTTCTTTTTTTCTGTGTTGTCATTTTCTTCTCCTGTGCCTAAATTAACTTTTATTATACTACATTTTTGTGTCAATGAACATATCTAAAGCGCATTTTTTTCGCGTTTTCAAGAAATTTCTAAAAAGTTTTTTATTATTCTTTTTTTGTTTTTGAATACTTCTGTATACGGTGCATCTTTTTGTGAACAGATGGTCAGCACAGTATGTGAACGCCTTCTGTTTACGCCGAACATCGACGAAGTATGTTCAGACTGAGACGGACAAATAATAATTTGTCCGGCGAAAGTGAACATGCGAGACGATGTACTGCATTAAACAGAAAAGTGAACATATCTGTCCTGACCATCTGTCAAAACACTTTAACTTTATATAGTATTAATATAAAAAACGCTGCAGAAAAATCTGCAGCGTTCCGTATAACATTTGTATAGAATTTTAAAAAAAGAAATAAATCGGCACCGCTAAAATCAGGCGGCTAATGATACCAGCCAGTACATCATCGGCCATAATACCCAGGCCTCCGTTCAGGCTCTGAATTTTGCCAATCGGCCCAACTTTGCTGATATCAAACAGGCGGAATAATGCAAACGCTACCGGTGTTAAAACCAGCGGTACACTCCACATGGCAATCCACATACCAATCCATTCATCAAACACAATTTCTGAAGCATCGTGCACACCCAGTGTTTTCTCACCGGAATCACAGATATAAATCCCTGCCAGCCCGGCTAACACAATAAATAACAGCGGCATACCGCCAAAAAAGCCCCAGACAATCCCGATTACCAGTGCAGCCAGAGAACCCCAGGTGCCTGGTGCCGGATGAATCAGCCCAGAACCGCATCCGCGAGCCAGAAATAACATTGTTTTTTCCATGCTGTTCACCCTATCCTTAATTCCAGGTAATCTGTTTGTTGATTTTCAGCACATAATCCAGACCGGAATAAACGGTCAGAATCACAGCTGCATACATCAGCCACAGACCGATATTTACACCGCACAGTGCTACAATCTGCGGTTTCAGCATTAAAAACATCAGTGCAAACATCTGGCAGACAGTTTTTACTTTGCCCCAGATATTCGCCGCTACTACAATATTTTCAGAAGCTGCAACCGAACGCAGGCCGGTAATCAGATATTCACGGAAAATAATCACGATTGCAATCCATGCCGCTAAATCACCCAGTTCTACTAAGCAAATCATTGCGGCCGCAGTCAGCACTTTATCAGCCAGAGGATCCATCAGTTTGCCGAAGTTGGTAACCATATTGTATTTACGGGCAATCTGACCATCCAGCATATCGGTTAACGAAGCAAGTGCAAAAATTACAGTCGCCAGAATACGGGAGCTATCGGTATTAAACATCAGTGCAATCATAAACAGTGGAACCATGCACATACGGGCAATGGTTAATTTATTTGGCAGATTCATTTTACAATCTCTCCTACAAAGTCATATTCATCCAGTCCAGTGATTTCTACGGTAAAGTAATCCCCAGGCTGATAGTCATGGTCTTCCTCTTCAAATACTAAAATCCACGGGTCTACATCCGGCGCTTCCCCCTGACTGCGGCATAACAGCAGGCCTGGAATATCCGGGCTCAGTTCATCCACTTTTACCAGACGACGCTGCCCGATTGCCTGTTCATGTTTGCGATACATGGTGTCATACTGTAAATCCATCAGATTTTCTGCCCGTTTTTCTTTTTCGTCATCTTCCAGATGCCCGTCCATTTTATCGGCCGGTGTGCCTTCTTCTCTGGAATACGGGAACGCACCCACGCAATCCAGCTGCATTTCTTCCAAGAAGTTCAGCAGATTGTGATACTGTTCTTCGGTTTCACCAGGGAAGCCCACAATAAAAGTGGATCGCAGTGTAATGTCCGGAATACGGCTGCGAAGTTTCTGAATCAGCGTTTTGATTTCTTCCACTGTAATTTTGCGGTTCATTCGTTTCAGCACTTCATCATCACCGTGCTGCAGCGGAATATCTAAATATTTGCAGATTTTTTCTTCGCTGGCGATGTAATCAATCATTTCATCGTCAAAGTTATTCGGATATGCATACAGCAGACGAATCCAGCGAATCTGCGGGATAGCCGCCAGTTCCTTTAACAGATCTACAAGCGCAAAACGGCCGTATAAATCTTTGCCATAATAGCTGGAATCCTGCGCCACCAGAATCAGTTCGGTCACGCCGTTTTCTGCTAAAAGCACAGCCTCTTCTTTAATCTGTTCGATTGTTTTGCTGCGGTATGGGCCCTGCATTTCAGGGATTACACAGTAGGTACAGTTGTTGTCACAGCCTTCCGAAATACGCAGATACGCATAATGCTCCGGTGTTGTAATAATACGCGGCGCAGCTTCCTCTTTGCTCTCCTCGGTCCAGTTGGTATGCACCACAATTTCCTGTTCCTCTTTATGATTTTTAATAATCGATACAATCTGCCGATAATCATTGGTGCCAACCAGAATATCCACTTCCGGCAGCTCCGCAGCCAGTTCCTGCGCATATTTCTGCACCAGGCAGCCCACTGCCACCAGCAGTCTGCATACACCCTGCTCTTTCCACTGCGCCATCTCTAAAATAGCGTTGATGGATTCTTCTTTTGCAGCATTTACAAAGCCGCAAGTATTAATAATAATAATTTCTGCTTCATCATACTGTTCCGTCAGTTCATAACCCTGCTGCTGAAACAGCCCCATCATTGTTTCGCTGTGCACCAGATTTTTTGCACATCCCAGCGACAAAATACTTACTTTCTGCAAGGCACAACCCTCTTTCTACTGTTCCATACCATTCCGGTATCGGTTTCAAGTTTCATTTATGGTCTATACATCGTAATTCAGACAAAGCACCACAAAAAACAGGGGTCAGTTCCTTGCGGGACCCCTGCCTTGTTTACTGTGCCTGTGTCACATAATCTTCCAGGTTAAACGATTTTTTCACAACCTGACCCTGACTGCCAAGTACACCTAAATCCTGACCATTCAGTGTTACTTTTACCACACCGGCATTGCCAAGATTCAGCTGGATATTCTGTACGGCCTTAATATCCTGCACCTGACCTTCCGACATGGTAGTTTCTGTTGTTTTGCCATCGACAGTAATCTGCATCCAGCACTGGTCATTTGCATTCGGATTTGCATTTACAATTTCCAGACGCATTTCCAGGCTGTCATAAACCGGCTGTTCAGGTTCAGGCGGTGCCGCAGGTACTTCCGGCTCACTCGGTGTGCCTTCCGGGTTCTGTTCCTCCCCTGCAGGCTGTTCAATCTGATTATCCGGCTGATACTGGTCAGCCATTTCTTTGCTGTATATACCCTGAATCACAAACAGCAGCAGAATTGCCGCCAGACTCAGAATAATAATCAATTTGGCATTTTTATTCAGCGGTGTTTCTTCAAATCGCTCTGCTTTCTGTTTTCGTTTAGGCGTAACAGCCAGTTTATGCGGTACGTCCGCATCTTCCACTGCTTCTGTCTTTTCCGGTTCCTGTACTTTTGGCTTCATCACTTCCAGTACATCAGGACGATCCTTGATACCCAGATGTTTCAGATAAGCGGTGGCGAATCCTCTGGCATATACATCACCAGGCAGTGTGTCGAAGTTTTCTTCTTCCAGTGCCCGCAGATATTTAGTGCGGATTTTAGTTGCTTCGGCAACCTCCTCCAGCGAAATACCCTGTTCTTCTCTTGTCTTTTTCAGAATTTCCCCAATTCCCTGCAAATCTGTCACCTCCAGTGACTTCATAATTCTTCTGAGTTTACTATAACACACAAAACAGAACTCTCGCAAGACAATTACAAAACATTCATCATTTTGTAATCAATCCTTCATATTTCCTTCACAGTTTATGCCGTTTTGTTACATTTCATACAAAAACCCTGTTACAGTTCCCCATTTTCTATCATCTCGTTATAACGAGCCATCGTTACTTTAATCTGACGCGGTTTGCTTCCTTCATACGGACCGACTAATCCACGCTGTTCCATCTGATCCACAATGCGTGCTGCTCTTGTATAACCTACGCGGAACCGGCGCTGTAACAGAGAAATCGATGCCTGACCGTTTTCGATAAACAGTTTCGTTGCCTCCGGAATCAGATCATCCCATTCTTCCTCCTGCTCACCTGCAGATTCGGTATTTACAACCGCTGTCCCGATTTCTTCATTGTAAACCGGCTGCGCCTGATTTTTCACAGCATCTGTAATGCGTTCAATCTCTCCATCCGATACATACACGCCCTGTACACGCTGCGGCTTCGGCATGCCGGTTGGATAAAAGAGCATATCGCCGCGACCCAGCAGTTTTTCTGCACCGCCCATATCCAGAATGGTGCGGGAGTCGGTCTGTGATGATACGGCAAACGCAATGCGGCTCGGCATATTTGCTTTGATAATCCCGGTGATAACGTCCACCGATGGCCGCTGTGTTGCAACTACCAGATGAATACCTGCGGCACGGGCCAGCTGTGCCAGACGACAGATAGCATCTTCCACATCAGCAGGCGCCACCATCATTAAATCAGCCAGCTCATCAATTAATACTACAATATACGGCATAACTTCAATGGCCGCTTTTTCCTCTTCTGTCTGTGCTGCTGCAATCCGTTCTTCCGATAATTTATTAAAGCGCGGCATATCTTTTACACCGGCATTGGCAAACACTTCATAGCGGCGATCCATCTCATGCACTGCCCAGCGCAGCGCAGCCGCCGCTTTTTTTGCATCGGTCACAACAGGAGAAATTAAATGCGGAATCCCATTATAGTTTCCAAGCTCTACTTTTTTCGGATCCACCATCACAAATTTTACCTCATCCGGTGTGGCTTTATACAGAATACTGTTAATCAGTGTGTTAATGCACACCGATTTCCCCGAACCAGTAGAACCGGCAATTAAAAGATGCGGCATTTTTGCCAGATCAGCCACAATTGCATTGCCGCTGATATCTTTCCCCAGTGCAACGGTCAATTTCGATTTACTGTTCTGGAAAGCATCACTCTCGATTAATTCCCGCAAGCCTACCATCGTAGTAGATTTATTCGGAATTTCAATACCTACAGCAGCTTTCCCCGGAATCGGCGCTTCTATACGCACACCTGCTACGGCCATACTGAGTGCAATGTCATCCGATAAGTTTACAATCTTGCTGACTTTTACACCGGCCGCAGGCTGAAATTCATATTGCGTAATCGCCGGGCCGCAGCTTACATCCGCAATTTTGCCTTTTACGCCGAAATCATGCAGCGTTTTTTCCAGACGCTCCACATTAGCCATAACATCGCTTCGGTTCTGCCCGCCGCCTGTATTATTATTTACATCCAAAAGCTCAATGGATGGCAGCTGATAACCAGAAACCTCAGGTTCTTCCGGGAACAGTTCAGTCTCTTCCACCTGTGCCGGAATATCCTGTTTTGGCTCCGGCTGTTTTTCATTCTTTAATGCACCATCTTTTTTTATCGTTTCTGTTTTATCACGCTGTAATACATCAGATTTGGCTTCTGCTTTTTTCACAGGCTCCACATTCTGGATTGTCACGCCGCCTGTTTCTTGCTTCGTTTCTTTTTGCGCTTCCACAGCTGCCTGTTTTTCCGCACGTTCCTTCATAAACTTATCGGTGCCGGAGGCATCCATAGTTTTCATCGTATAATTGACCTGCCGTTTATCCAGCAGCTGCTGAAAAGCATCCACAGAATCAGCAATCAGATACTGTTCTTCCTTTAGCGGTTCGCGTGGACTTAAACCAACTCTCGGCTCCTGTTCATCCAGAGATTTATGAATCTCTACCAGACTGTTTAAAATAACCGGTTTTTCCTTTGGAATCACTACATATTCCGAACCGGTATATGGTTCACGCCCCTGTGATGGTGTTTTTACAGCCCCAGTTGTTTTTTCCTCTGAAACAAAGAAGTTTTTCACGCGGCTGAATACGCCTTCTTTTTCAGCAGCAGTTTTCTGCTGCTTTGCAGCAACCGGTTCTTCTTTTTCTGCTTCCGGTTCAGCAGGTTTCTGTTTCGCAGCCCGTTTTTTTGGCTGTTCCACAATTTCTTCTCCGTCCTCGTCTTCCTCAATAAAAATAAAGTGCACCAGTGTTTCTTTAATCCGCATCAGGCCATCACGCACTGCTGCAAGAAACTCCTCGCTTCCAGCCCCCTGCGTAATTAACACGATGGATACAATCGCACTGCAGAACAGAACAATATAACTCCCTACCGTACCCAGCAGTTTTAATAAAATCATGCTGAATACCGCGCCGATTACACCGCCGCCAGTACCTCCAAGCCCCAGCAGCAGATTATCTTTCACATCCACATAAGTAATATGCATATGCAGCAGTATCAGTACCGCACATGCAGCCAGAACACCGCCTGCAATCTGCATGTTAGACAGTTTTTTACCACTAAGAAGGCATAACCCTGCCAGACAGAACAGAATTGGAAACAGCACAATACCGCCGCCTGTCAGCCCATGCATCAGCAGATAAATAACACCGCCCAGAAAGCCCATTTCCGCCTGCAAATCACCCAGATCCATGCCAGCCGTATCGGGAGCCTGAACAATCAGCCAGCCGCTGTAAACAGTCAGCGCCAGAAGCGCAATTCCCGTCAGCACACGGGTAATATTCAGTTCATTTTTCTGCGGCTTTTTGGCAGACTGTTTTTTCGCTGTCTGTTTCGCCGATTTTTTCTTTACCGGTTCCATATCATCTATTGTTACCTGTTTTGTATTTTTTGTTTTGCCCATATTGTCACCTCAGACAAATCATTTTTCCGAATCTTTATTATACCATTTTCAGCGCCTGAAAAAAAGGAAAACCAAATCAAATGTTCTAAAAATAATATCGCCTGTTTATTTCCACACTCGTATGCTAAAACACTGCTCCTATTCTGTATCAACACAAATAAAAAATGCTCCACCGCAACTGCAGTGAAGCATTTTTACTAAATACGCCTGATTGGAATCGAACCAACGCACCTGGCTCCGGAGGCCAGTGCTCTATCCACTGAGCTACAGGCGCAAATCACCTTAAATATTATACTCAAAACACAGCTGTTTGTAAAGTTTTTTACAGAAATTTTCAGTTGTTCTGCAAAAATTTTTCATCCCACTCTATGCTTCAGTCAATTTATAAATGCATATTTTTCACGGTGTGTTACTGTCAAAAATAAAAATATGTATGATGAGTTTATAACGCATTCATTGCACTGATGTTTTTTATAAATTTATTCGCTTTTATCAGAACAAAGGTTTGCATTTTCTATTTCCATATTATATAATATAGTTGTATCGAATACCAAATAAACATTCGAGTATTTTACAATTCAGCACATACAGAAATGATGATACAATTCTAACAGCAAAGGGGCTTTTTACTATGAGAACACGGGAACAGGGGCTCAGCAAACGTCAAGCTGAGATTTTGGACTATATTGTGCGCCAGATTAACTTAAAAGGCTATCCGCCATCGGTGCGTGAAATCGGGGAGGCTGTGGGGCTGCAGTCCAGCTCGACTGTGCATAATCACCTGACACAGCTGGAGCAAAAAGGCTATATTCGCCGCGACCCTACCAAACCAAGAGCAATTATGATTTTAAAAACAAACGATGAGATGGAAGCGTTTTATGAAGAGGACAAACCGTTTGATGAAATGATTAACGTACCGATTATCGGCAGTGTGGCTGCAGGCACTCCAATTCTGGCCAGCCAGAATGTGGAGGATACCATTACATTCCCGATGCATCTGATTCGTAACAACAATTCGTTCATGCTGAAAGTAAAAGGCGACAGCATGATTAATGCCGGGATCTTTGACGGCGATTTGTTAATCGTAACTCCGCAGAAGGTTGCCAACAACGGCGATATTGTAGTGGCTGTCATTGGTGAAGAAGCCACCGTTAAAACCTTCTACCGTGAAAAAGGCCGCATCCGCTTACAGCCGGAAAACGATGCTATGGAACCAATTTATGCAACCGAGGTGGAACTGGCCGGTAAAGTTACCGGGTTATTCCGCAATATGCACTAAAGCTATAGAAAAACAGCAATCCCTCCGGATGATTTTGTCCGGAGGGATTTTTTATATGCAGCATATTAAAATTTTTGTCCAACTGCCTGCTGGCAGCTCCGCTAAAATATCGAGCGCAGGGAAATAAAAAAGAGAGCCCGATTTTTCGAACTCTCTAATAAGTGCGGGCGAGAGGACTTGAACCTCCACGAGATTGCTCCCACTAGAACCTGAATCTAGCGCGTCTGCCAATTCCGCCACGCCCGCATGTCGCTGACGACTTTGTTATAATAACACTTTTTCAAAAAGTCGTCAACCCTTTTTCTAAATTTTTTTAATTTTTATTTTCAGATAATCGCTATATGTTATTTGTGTTTCTTCTTGCTGTTTTTTTCAGCCGCTTTCTGCTTAGCCTGCTGCTGACGATATTTTTCTTCCTGCTCTTTGCGTTTTTTAGCAGTTTCTTCGATTTTATCCGCATTGCGCTTGTGGTAATCCCGATAATACATATAGGCTGCCAGAACACAGGATGCCAGCAGCATAATGCGATAAAATACAAAGAACTCTTTGCCGAACTGGCTTGCCCAGCCCTGATTCAGCCCTACTACCAGAAGCAGCGGAATCAGAAACCACAGATGCCCGGTGGCTCTTGTCTGTGCAAATTTTAATCCTAAAAATGCTGCGAAAAATGCTAAAATAATATAATCAAACATGAAGGTTCCTCCGTTTCAGCCGTTTATTCCGGCTGAGTAATGGTAATAGTGCGGCTTGCGTCATCGTAGCTTACATGAAGCCCAAGGCCTTCTGCTGCTGCACGAAGCGGAATCATAGTTCTGCCATTCATAATCTGCGGCGGTGTATCAATGATTACCGGCTCACTGTTTACATAAATTATATCAGACTGGATTGGCATTTCAACCATATTGCCATTCAGCGCAATATAGGCAGTCTGAATATCTGCATTCCAGTCAGCCATACCGTCCATTGCTTCTGCAATAAATCGTACCGGCACCATAGTTCTCCCATTTACAATGGATGGGGCAACGTCCATTTCTGAAGCCTTGCCGTTTTTCAAAAGGGTCGTGCTGTCAATTGTTAACTGCAGCATTTCCTCATCCACAAATTTCAGCGGCAGTGATGCTTCAAAACCATCGTACGATGCTGTTACAACACCTGTTTTGCTGTCGCCGAGCTGCCCAATCGTCAGTTTGCCGTTTGCATTTACTTCGCCGTCAAACCCTTCCACCGTCCAGGTAAGCGCTGTTGCATTGACATCTTTTACTGTACCGTCTTTCAGCGTCACTTTCGCCTTCAGCTGATGGCTGCTGCCATCGGCAAACTCCGTATTATCAATAGAAATATTCAGCTGGCTGATACCGTCTTTGCCTATAATGGTTACCGGAAGCGTATCACTGGCACTGCCATTCACCGCCCGGATTATAGCTGTACCAGCCTGTTTTGCAGTCAGCTTTCCGTTATCCAGAATACCTAAACCGGTTGTTTCTGTTAATGCAATTGTTTTTAAGTTTGTCACCGGATTATAGTACTGGTCATACGCACGAACACTATAAGAGGCTGTTTCACCAATTAACAGTGTCTGAGAGCCGCTGATGCTGATGCCTTTTACCTGACCTTGAGGTGCAGTAGAGAATACGCCAAGCCCTTCCACCACACTTCGCTCTGAGCCATTGCCTTCCGGATTGATGACTCTTGTTCGTTCTGTTGTGCCCAGTTCACGACTTACCATTGTGGTGGATCCGCCGCCATCCAGATTCACGGCCTTCCAGACACCCAGTTTTGTCATCAGAAGCGACAGATTCCCCAGGGTAATCCCTTTGCTTTCTGATGTGCGGCCTTCTACTGCTACAATGTAAACTTTTTTTCCGTCTCTGGATATCCCTGCCGCTGTTCTGGCACGAACCCCGCCTAATGCGGATAAATCCTTGGTATATTTCACCGGCTGCCCGTTATCGACTAACAGTGCATGACCGCCGATTACCATCTGCCAGTTTTTCATCGGCGCATAGGTATAATCCATCTGGATATAGTCATTGACTTTCAGATTGT
>DAISWV010000029.1:0-10353 GCA_036826195.1 Peptococcaceae bacterium
TTTTCAGAATGTTTCACGTGAAACAATTATTTGCACACAAAAAAGGACACCCCGAAAGGTGTCCTGAATAAATCCATATTATGTTTAGCCTAATAACATACGGTCGTTGGCCATCTCCGCACCAGAAGCCTTTTCAAACATTTTCAGCAGGTCCGGCACGTCCAAGTTTTTCTTTTCTTCCCCGGCAACGTCGATGATAACCTGGCCGTTGTGCAGCATAATTAAGCGGTTGCCGCAACGCAGTGCATCGCGCATGTTGTGTGTAATCATTAATGTGGTTAATTTATCACGTTCTACGATGCGTTCGGTTAATTCCAGTACTTTTGCAGCGGTTTTTGGGTCCAGTGCTGCAGTGTGTTCGTCTAACAGCAGCAGTTTTGGCTTGTTGATGGTTGCCATCAGCAGGGTAACTGCCTGACGCTGACCACCGGATAACAGCCCTACTTTGCTGGATAAACGGTCTTCTAAGCCTAAATCCAGCTCTGCCACCATTTCACGGAATTTTTCTCTCTGGCTTGCTTTGGAGCTCCATGCCAGGCCAGGGAATTTACCGCGGCGGCTGGCAATTGCCAGGTTTTCTTCAATCTGCATATTGGCAGCGGTACCCATCATTGGATCCTGGAATACGCGGCCGATATATTTTGCACGTTTGTGTTCCGGCTGTTTGGTAACATCTACGCCATCAATGGTGATGCTGCCGCTGTCTACCGGCCATAAACCTGCAATGGCATTCAGCATAGTGGATTTACCGGCACCGTTCCCGCCGATTACGGTAACAAAGTCACCATCGTTTAAATGCAGGCTTAATCCCTGTAAAGCCCTTTTTTCGTTAATCGTTCCTTTATTAAAGGTTTTTCGGATTTCTTTTACGTCTAACATGGATTACGCCCCCTTCGCATTTTTAATTTTTTCTTTAATCAGCGGCATAGCCAGCGCAATAACTACAATACTTGCGGTTAACAGTTTCATGTCGTTCTGGTTCATACCCATTTTCAGTACAACTGCAATAACAATACGATATACGATAGAACCGCCCACAACTGCCAGAAGCCAGTTCATAAAGTTGCGAGTACCGAATAATACTTCCCCGATGATAACCGACGCCAGACCAATAACGATGGTACCAGTCCCCATACCAACATCGGCAAAGCCCTGGCTCTGACCGATTAATGCACCGGCCATTGCTACCATACCGTTACTGATTAATAAGCCTAAAATAATGGTGATATCGGTATCTACACCCTGTGCACGAATCATCTGTTTGTTGCAGCCGGTTGCACGAATTGCCGCACCGATTTCTGTACCGAAGAACCAGTACAGGAATGCAATCAGTACTACAACAAAAACCAGACCGCATACCAGAATGCTTTCGTTTTTGCCCAGGCCAAAGTTTTCAAAGAAGGTATAAATGGTATCCATACGCAGAATCGATACGTTGGATTTATCCCCCATAACACGAATGTTAATGGAGTACAGACCAATCATGGTTAAAATACCAGCCAGCAGTGCTGGAATTTTTAATTTTGTGTGTAATAACCCAGTTACAATCCCTGCTACAGAACCGGCTAAAAATGCCAGTACCACAGCCATAACCGGCGAACCGCCTCCGGCAATATACGAAACGCCTACAGCAGCCCCTAATGGATAACTGCCTTCTACGGTTAAATCGGCAATATCCAGTACGCGGTATGTCAGAAAAACACCCAGCGCCAGAATCCCCCACAGCAGCCCCTGCCACAGTGTGGATGTCAGTAAACTCATACTCATTTCAGCAAATCTCCTCTCTACCATCCTGCAAATACAGTCTGTTTCTATTTTAGACCACTTTCTATATTTTTGCAACCTTGCGGCTCAAAAAATGTTATACAACAGTCAAATATTCAGAATACTGTTCTTTAATTGTTTGCAGATTTATTTTGTTTCCACAATTTTTGCACTGTCCAGCAGTTCCTGTGGAATTTCCAGACCGATTAAATCAGCTTCTTCTTTGTTGATTACCAGAGTCAGTTCGTCTTCATTTGCATATTCAATCGGCATGGTGGAAGGTTCTGCTTCTCCGTTCAGAATTTTTACAGCCATCTCACCAGTTTTATAACCGAGATTATAATAATCAATGCCGTAAGTTGCAGTACCGCCGGCTTCTACCATCGTATCCGCACCGCAGATAACCGGCAGTTTTGCCTGTTCTGCAATGGTAACTACCTGTGGAATAGCCGATGCCACGGTATTATCGGTTGGCAGGAAGATTGCTTCTACTTTGCCTACCAGTGCCTCGGTTGCCTGCTGCATATTGTTGATATCAGAGAATGCGGATTCTACAACAGCAACATCTTTTGTTGCCAGATACGCTCTCATATGCGCAACCTGTAACTGAGAATTTACTTCACTGGCATTATAAACAATGCCTACCGATTTTACATCCGGAACCAGTTCAACAATCAGTTCCCCCTGTCTTTCAATCGGGTTCTGGTCGCTGGTGCCGGTTACGTTATAACCAGGTGCATCGTTACTTTTTACCAGTTTTGCTTCTTCATAGTTTGTAATAGCAGTACCCACAATTGGAATATCAGAAGTGGCAGCAGCCATTACCTGCGCGGTAGAAGTGGACACTGCACAGATTAAATCCACCTCTTCATTGATAAAGTTCTGTGCAATACTCTGCAGGTTGCTCTGTTCGTTCTGGCCGTTCTGTTCCATAAACTCAATATTTTCGCCTTCTACAAAGCCGTTATCGGCCAGAGCCTGTTTAAAGCCCTCGCTGGCAGTATCCGCAGCGGTATGGGTTACCAGTTTTACAATCCCGATTTTTTTTGTTTCTGCATCGCTCTGACCGCCGCAGCCTGCCAGCATCCCCATAGACATAGCTGCTAATGTCACAACGGCACAGCATTTTTTCAATGTTTTCAATTTCATATTGTTTCCCCCTGTTTTCCTGTTCCAATCTGTATATTCGATATCCAGATATGATTCACTGTCTCTTATTGTAACGGTTTCCCATAGCTTTTTCAACAGAATCATACCGCTCCTGGTAAAGATTCTGCCTGTTTTCTGCAATATCACTTATACAAGGTACATTCAGGCAGTATGTAATAAAAAACTGCTGTATGAAAACATTCCATACAGCAGTTTCTCTATCTTTTACATGATTTCATCACGTATTATTCTGCTTCATCTGTTGTCAGAGTTGCCTTTTCCATTAAGTCTGCAGGAATTTCTACACCGATGATTTCAACTGCTTCCGGATTGATAACCAGTTTCAGGTCTTCCTGTTTTGGACCCTGAATCGGCATTTCAGCCGGAACGGCTTCCCCTTTCAGAATCTGAGCGGCCATGATACCGGCATCGTAGCCAATCTGGTAGAAATTAATCCCGTAAGTAATTGTACCGCCGGATTTAACCATGGACTCTTCACCGCAAACAGTAATGATACCAGCTGCATCGGTTACCCCAACTACCTGAGGCATAGCAGAAGCTACGTTGTTATCGGTAGAAAGCCATACTGCATCTACGTTTTCTTCCACCAGGCTCTGTGTTGCCTGCTGAATATCATTTACGGTAGAAATAGTACGTTCCACCACCGTTAAGCCTTTTGCTTCACATACTTCTTTCAGGATATCCACCTGAACCTGAGAGTTCTTTTCACTGGAAGTATATACAGTACCGATTGTTTTTGCATCTGGAACAATCTGCAGTAAGAGATCAATCTGTTCTGCGATTGGTGTCATATCATGTGTACCGGTTACGTTTGTGCCCGGTGCTTCATCGCTTTCTACCAGCCCGGCCTGTTCAAAGCTGGTGATAGCAGTACCAACGATTGGAATTTCTTCTGTAGCAGCTGCCATTACCTGAGTCGATGGAGTTGCAATCGATAAAATAATATCTACTTCGTTGGAGAGAAACTGCTGTGCAATACTCTGTAAGTTAGACTGATCCCCCTGGGCATTCTGCTGATCCACAGTGATGTTTTCACCTTCTACAAAGCCTTCTGCTGCCAGCCCGTCAATCAGACCTTTATTGGACTGATCCAGAGCGCCGTGCTGCATTAACTGTACAACACCCACTTTATACTGCTCTGCTGCGCCTTCCTGCTGCGTGTCACCGCCGCCGCAGCCGGCCAGCATCCCCATTGACATAGCTGCAATAGCTGCTGCTGCAATGCCTTTCATAATTTTTTTATTCATACAATTCAACCTTCCATCTTCAAAATTTGATTCCCTGTATTATTCTGCTACGGAACCAGTGGTTACTTTTGTTGCGCTGTCCATTAAATCTGCAGGCACTTCAATACCCAGTTCTGCCACTGCATCAGTATTTACGATTGGCACACAGTCTTCTTCTGCCATGTACTGAACAGGCATTGTTGCAGGATCGCCTTCACCATCCAGAATCTGAGCGGCCATTACACCTGCATTGTAGCCCAGCTGATAGTAGCTGAAACCGTAAGTTGCGGTGCCGCCCGCTCTTACCATAGATTCTTCACCGCAGATAGTTACAATGCCGGCTTCATCGGTTACGCCGATTACCTGAGGCATAGCAGATGCCACATTGTTATCGGTTGGCAGCCAGATAGCATCTACCTGACCAACCAGGCTCTGTGCCGCCTGCTGAATATCATTTACAGTGGATACGGTTCTTGCTTCAACGGTTAAGCCTTTTGCTTCGGCTACTTTTTCCAGAATATCAAACTGAACCTGAGAGTTTGTTTCACTGGAGGTGTAAATAGTACCGATTACTTTTGCATCTGGAACCAGCTGTAATAACAGGTTCACCTGTGCTTCAATCGGGTTCATATCACTGGTACCGGTTACGTTGGCACCAGGTGCTTCATCGCTTTCTACCAGTTTTGCATCCACAAAGCTTGTGATTGCTGTCCCTACAATTGGAATATCTTCTGTAGCGGAAGCCATTACCTGCGCTGCCGGTGTTGCGATTGCTAAAATAATATCATTTTCATTTGCTACAAACTGCTGTGCAATATTCTGTAAGTTGGACTGGTCACCCTGTGCATTCTGCTGATCCACTACCAGATTTTCGCCTTCTACATACCCATTGGCTGCCAGGCCGTCAATCATACCCTGGTTGGCCTGATCCAGAGCGCCATGCTGTACTAACTGTACAACCCCTACTTTATACTGCTCTGCTTCTGCTGCTCCATCCTGCTGTGTATCACCACCGCCGCATCCGGCTAACATCCCCATAGACATTGCTGCGATTGCCGCTGTTGCGATACCCTTCATAAATCTGCTGTTTTTTCTCATACTGCTCATCCTTCCATCCTTCAATTTTACTGCCTGTTCTGCGGCAGCTGCAGTTGTTATTATAAAAGTGAAACAAACGCTTCAACTTTTATTACTTTAATAAATTAAAGTGTATTTTACTCTTTTTTTGTTTTCTTTTCAATAGGTTTCTGTGCCATAATACTGTATTTTTTTTGTATTTTTCTGCACAAACTTTAGCTGCAGTTTTCGACATATTTAAGTTGTAAAATAAAGAGATGCGATACCGCATCTCTTTATAAATTATTCTGACTATTATTCAGCAGCCGATACTTTTGTAGCGCGTTCCATTAAATCTGCCGGAATATCAATACCCATATATTCAACTGCATCCATATTCACAATTAAGTCCATATTTTCTACTTTTGGACCCTGAACAGCCATTGCAGCCGGTTCTGCTTCCCCTTTCAGAATCTGTGCAGCCATTACGCCTGCATCATAACCAATGTAGTAGTAGTTGATACCGTAGGTTAAAGTACCGCCTGCTTCTACCATGGAAGTAGCACCGCATACTGTAATCAGACCAGCTTCATCAGTTACACCAACTACCTGCGGCATAGCGGATGCCACGTTGTTATCGGTTGCCAGCCATACAGCATCTACGCCTTCATCTACCATGCTCTGTGCTGCCTGCTGGATATCATTTACTGTGGAAATTGTACGTTTTACAACGTTCAGATTACGTTCTGCACAAATCTGTTCCATCATTTCAACCTGTACTACAGAGTTTGCTTCACTGGAGGTATAAATGGTACCGATTGTTTTTGCATCCGGAACCACCTGCAGAATCAGGTCAATCTGTTCTGCGATTGGTGTCATATCGTGAGTACCGGTTACGTTTGTACCAGGTGCTTCATCGCTTTCTACCAGGCCGGCTTCTGTATAGCTTGTAATCGCTGTACCTACAATTGGAACCTCTTCGGTAGCAGCTGCCATTACCTGCGCTGTCGGTGTTGCAATTGCCATAATCAGATCTACTTCATTAGACATGAACTGCTGTGCAATACTCTGTAAGTTGGACTGGTCACCCTGTGCGTTCTGCTGGTCAACTTCCAGATTTTCACCTACTACAAAGCCTTCTGCTGCCAGGCCATCAATCATACCCTGGTTGGCCTGATCCAACGAACCATGCTGCATTAACTGCACCACGCCTACTTTATAAGTTTCTGCTGCTTCCTGCTGTGTGTCTCCGCCACCGCCGCAGCCTGCCAGCATACCCATCGACATTGCTGCGATAGCAGCCATCGCAACGCCTTTTACAAATCTTCTGTTTTTCATCATATTCAATCACCTTTTCTTATTAGTCTTGTCTCCTACACGCTTCCTTGCTTCCGTTCTTCGTAAGATAACTTGTACCTATTTTAATCTATCATTTTTCCTCTTTCAACAACTCAATAATGATACTAATATTACTTTTAGTTATACTATTGTTTTTTGACAGAAAAAAATACCTGACTACGAACCCATCTGTTCATAATCAGGCAATTATTCTTTACGCTTCTTTTATAATCTGCACCGCTAACGGCGGATAATTCGGCCGATTATAAAAATCCGTTACCAGTACGGTATATTGTTTGCAATCCAGCCCTTTCAGCCAGGATAACACAGCATCCCGCTCTTCAAAACCGGTGTCACCGCCATGATAAATGGCAAGTGAAATAATTCCTCGCGGCTTTAAAAGCAGCAGACTCTGTTCCAGCGCTTTTATCGTAGTATCTGCTTTTGTTGCAATATTATGATTTCCGCCCGGCAGATATCCTAAATTAAACATAATGGCATCCACGGATTCGGGCTCTGCATACTGCATAATATTTTCATGTCCATCCAGCACCAGTTTTACACGCTGCAGAATATCATTCTCCTCCAGCTTATTCTTTGCAGCCTCGATTGCTTCCGGCTGGATATCTATTGCCAGCACCTTTCCGGATTCTCCTACAAGTCTGGCTAAAAACAATGTATCATTTCCTTTTCCGGCAGTAGCATCAATGCAGAATGCGCCTTCACCCACCGTCATCTGTAACGACTGCTGTAATAAACGAATAGTATTAACAGACTGGCTCAAATTTTCCACCTCTTTTTCGTTAAAAGCAAAGAGTATCGATTTTACTACATTACAAACCGATACTCTTTCTGTACAGAATTATAAACCTACTGCATTGATTTTTTTAAATCATCCGCTGTTATATTAACCGGGCATGCAAACGAAAGTGTATCCCATACATCATCTGCAATGGAATATTTATTTTTCAGATTTGCCAGTGCCAGTGTTTTGCAATTTAATGGAACAGGAACCTCATAGCCATCCATAAAATGCATCAATGCATCTGCACAGTTTCCACACTCGATACATTTCAGCACATCTGCTTTTTTCTGCTCCAGCAATGTGCTGCGTCCATTATCCAGCAGAATAACATGTACCGCTAAAGGCCCATGCATCCCGCATACCATAGCCCCTTCAATATCGCCTGTACGGCTCGGTCCCGTAATATAAGAATAATAAACCGGAGCTTCATGCTGAGTTCCTGCTTTCCATGCAGCATGGATGCTTTCCAGTGCCGTATCATTCGACGGATAGAGTTTTTCCAGCCCGGCCACAGCTAAATGACGAGACGGAATATTAGATACAATCCGTTCATTGCCCTGGTCTTCAGCCAGAATGATAGTACCAGTATCTGCAGCAATTGCATCCAGCCCGGTAATTCCCCAGTCTGATTCATTCGCCATTTCTTTTATCTGACGACTGACTGCACGAACAAGAGGTTCTTCGGTCTCTATCTTCTGATATGCTTTTAAAACATCTGTAATTGCATCTGGAGATACATCGTCAAAAGGAGCCCGGCGGCGATTATAAAATGCCTTTCCCAGTCCATCTGCTGCGATTTTTTCAATATCAGTCTGAACAGCCTGAGGAACTATCTCCATAATATTTATTTCCTCCAGCTCAGATGAAAAAGTACACAACGCTTTCCGGTTATCTCCGCAAAGAGACTGAATAACAGATGCCGCTTCGGCAGAGTCCTTCGCCAGATGCACTGTACATCCCTTCGCTGCAAGTGTTTTTACTGCCTGTTCCAGAAGAGTTCCATGCTCCTCAATGCATTCTTTTCGTATAATTTCAGGATTATAGATATTTGCCTGACTCATTTCACATTCCCCCCTGACGATAAGCTTTTGCCAGAAGGCTGATAATATGAACGGCCTCCTGATTTTTCTGATTGCGGTAAAGCCCGTCTTTTAAATGCATAATACAACCTGGGCACCCAGTCGCTACATATTGTGCATTGGTATCCGAAATACGGCCGATTTTTTCATCATTCACACTGCGGGATACATCGTAATGGAATAAACTGAAACTTCCCCCAAATCCACAGCAGCTGTTCGGTTCATCCATCTCTGTAAATGCTGCTCCCATCTGTTCTAACAGCTGACGCGGTTCTTTTGAAATTCCAAGCCCTCTTACCAGATGACAAGGATCATGCCAGGTAACCGATACAGGTTCCGGCAGCTGCGGAGGGGATATCTGTAATACATTTACCAGATAATCGCTTACATCCATAACTTTGCTCTGAATCGTTCTGTATTTTTGAATCAGTGTCTCATCATTTGTATTCTGAATCAGTGCCTCCCATTTTTCTTTTACTGTTGTTGCACAGGAAGGACATAAAAACAGCAGATAATCATAATCCTCTTTGCTGAATACATTTACATTTTCGATGGCCATGCGAGCCGCTTCTTTTGTATCCCCGCTCATAATAGCAGGCAGACCACAGCAAGCCTCCTGTTCATAATGATGCACTGCAATCTGATTTGCAGTCAAAACATCAAATAAATCCAGCCCAAGCTGCGGATACGCATAATTCACCATACATCCGCCAAACACGGCTACATGACCTTTTGGATATTTCAGCGGTGATTTATTTTTTATAACTTCCGAAAAATTCTGTTTTGCCAGTGTCGGAAGCAGGCGATCTTTTGGAGCACCGGCTATCAGCCTGGATATATCAAACCGCAGGGTCGCATTCTGATTGTTTTCCTTTTTAAACGGCAGCCCCTGAACAGCACTGCCAACTTTCATCAGCGGTGATAATACATTAGAACCAAGCACATGAAATACGCTGTCTTTTATCAGTCCATTTCCTTCTGAAGCTGCTTTATCAGCACGCATTTTCAGAATCATCTGAGGCGTCGGCATAGACAGAGGACAGGATTCTTCGCAGCGTCCGCATCCAATACAGAGCGAAAGCCCGGCTTCATCCACCTTTTCGCTGTTTCCTGTATGAAACATTGTAAATACAGTGCCGCGGCCGCCAAGATATTTATAGCCAAAATTCTCCCCGATAGAATTATAAACCGGACAGGTATTTAAACATCCTCCGCAGTTCAGACAATACAGTACAGACTGACATCCATTTTCAATGGCTTCTTTACGGCCCTGTTTCAGAAATACTACATGCACTTCCTCCGGCCCCTGCGCTCCGCCCATAAAATCCATAGCCGGATGCGAAAATCGGCTCACACCGTCAATTACAGATATATATGTGCCGATATCCTGCCCGCATCCATATGTGGAAGCGCTTCTCACAACCGTCAGCCCATCTGAAAAGTGCCGCACTATTTTCTCAATGCCGGCAATTACAATATGCACCTTTGGAATACTTGTTACACAGCGAATATTCCCCTCATTTTCAGTTAGAAATACCGCCCCGGTATCTGCAGCAATTGCATTGGCCCCCGAAATACCTACTTCAGCTTTCAAAAAAGCTTCACGCAGAGAACGACGTGCCGCACCAACCAGAATTTCCGGGTCAGCAGGCAGATTCTCACCTAAGTCCTTTGATAACAGTTCTGCACATTCAACACGAGTTAAATGACAGGCCGGTGCCAGAGTATGAGCTGCTTTTCCTTTACCTTCCAGCTGTGCCAATCTGTCGCCAAGATCTGTTTCATAAACAGTTGCGCCCTGCTCCAAAAGCCGCTTTGTAATACCAATTTCTTTTCCTGTGTTTGTTTTTGATTTTACCACCAGATGGTTTTCTACAATATTCGCTATATAATCGCAGGCCTGCTTTGCATCCTC
>DAISWV010000030.1:0-9948 GCA_036826195.1 Peptococcaceae bacterium
TGTTTATGGAAATAACTGAAGAACGGGCTCAGTAACGCAGCAGTTAAGGGCAGTAATACAATTAATACAGGAAAATGTTGACTCATTTATCTGCCCTCCCCAGAATTTCGTCTTCCTCAACAGAACCAAAGGTTTCTTTGATACGCATTAACAGTGCAATCGCAACACCAGTGGTACCTAAGCTAACTACGATGGCAGTCAGCATCAGAGCGTGAGGCAGTGGGTTGATATACAGATCAGGATTGGTAGTAATACCATCCAGAATCGGAATCATACCGCCTTCTTTCTGTGCAAAGCACAGGAAGAAGAAGATTACAGCAACCTGCATTACATTCATTGCCATCATTTTTTTCATGTAGTTGTTGCTGACAATCATACCGTACATACCTAAAAACAGTAAAATCAGAACCAGAGAGTAGATCCCTTTGGTTGCCAGAAAGTTGTTCAGAACATCCATTGTACTAGCGCTCACAGTCATCTACCTCCTCATCCTCATCGCCATCTAAACGTTCAATAATTGCATCCATAATGTCGATGATTGTCATCATAACGCACACGGTAACCCCGATTTCAATCATCAGAATCCCCAGTGCATGCAGCTCGCCCCAGTGATGCATTGGAACAGGCAGGAAGGTGTAATCCAGGAATTTCCCGCCGCCAGCCAGTGTCAGCCAGCCGGTCGCTGCATAGATAAAGGTCCCGACACCGGCACATACAATTGCCTTGGCACCTGTAATATTAAAGCTTTCCTTGTCGGCACCCTGAATCAGACGTACCAGTACAATCCCTACTGCCAGCAGTGCACCGGCCTGGAAGCCGCCGCCCGGGCTGTATTCACCGTGTGTCAGAATATAAATCCCGTACACCAGAGTGAATGGAATAATAATACGGAAGGAAGAGTCCAGAACAATACCGCCGAAAGGCTTTTTCATTTTGTTATTGCCCATTTTTTGCTCCTCCTTTTTTCCCTTTTTTCAGAACTTTTTTACCCTCTTCTGTATTTACCATCAGAATCAGGCAGGCTGTTAAACCGGATACGAACATTACAGATGTTTCCCACAGAGTATCGAAGCCCCTGTAGTCAGCCAGAGTTGCGGTTACAATGTTTGGAGAACCAGTATCCTCTTTTGCATGTTCAATATAATGCGGTGTAACATGCTGGTTCGGTGCAGAATTCACATCGCCAATCGGCGGCAGGAATACGGTGCAGAAACAGAACAGGACAGTTACAACAGCCATCAGAATTGTTGATAATACTTTTCCCATTGTTATTTACACCACCGATCCACTTTTTTCAGCGCTGCAATGAAGAAGATGGTCGACATAGTCCCGATTACAGCCTCGGTAAAGGCAACGTCAGGAGAACCGAACATAAAGTATGTCAGTACAGCACAGAAACTGAATGCACTATAAATAATTGTGCAGGCTAAAATATCTTTAGAAATTAAAATGCAGACTGTTATAAAGATTAAGAATAACAGCAGCAGAGCTTCGAGAATTAATACTTGCATGCTTATTCCTCCTCCTTATCCTTCAGTGTCCATACAGGATGACCGGATTTCAGCGCTGCTTTCCCCAGGATATGAGTCCCGATCGGGTTTGCCAGGAATACCAGCAGAAATACGATAATCATTTTTACAGACAGCAGATTTGGGCCTTCATAGATTACCAGACCCAGGCAGGCCAGCATCAGCCCCATGGTTTCACTGTTCCCGGAAGCATGCAGTCTGCTGTAAAAGTCAGGCAGACGCAGTAAACCGATCGCAGAGGCCAGGAAGAAAAACAGACTGGCAACCAGCAGAATAACTGCAATAATTTCGTTGATTGCTAAACTCATACGTCTTTACCTCCCATATATTTTGCTACGATCACAGAACAGATAAAACCTAAAATTGCATAAGAAATTGCGATATCCACATACATATCAGGACGACCGTCTACATAGCCGAATAATACCAGTAACAGAATGGTATCGGCACCGATAACGCCCAGACCGTTCATGCGGTCAAAAATTGTTGGTCCCTGGAAAACACGCTGGAGCATCAGCCCAATAATGATTACTACAGCGACCATAATAAAACCCCAGATAGTATTCATTATTGCTCTTCTCCTCCTTCTACAACTTCATAGATAAACGGTTCGCCAAACAGATCAGCTACTTTCTGCTGCATACCGCCGCCTAACAGACCTTCGGCAGCACCATCAGTCAGCGCATGAATTTCATATAACCCGTCTTCTGTTACATTCAGAGTAACAGTCCCCGGTGTCAGTGTAATGGAGTTTGCCAGAGTGGTGTGTGCCATTGGATTATCATATTTAATTCGGAACGCAATCACTCTTGGATTAATCACCATTTCAGATTTTACAGTAGCTTTTACAACGTCAATATTGGCATTTACTACTTCTTTCAGCAGCCACAGCCAGTACAACGCATATTTGCCCAGATTTACGTCAAAAATGAAATATTTTTTGGTTCCGTCCGCATTTGGAAGCAGCAGCAGCGGCACACAGATCCAGGCAGAAATAATTGCCGTCAGAGCCCCGTACAGCAGGAATTTAAAATCCACCTTGCCGCTTAAAAGGAACCAGAAGGCAAACATTACAACAGCCAGCACTGTCAGGTGTTTCACTGGAGAGCCGACAATTGTTTTGTCATTCAGCATGTCTTTTGTTTTCAACTAAAACACCTCCTTACGTAATTATTTATTCTTAATCACAAAAATTCCATTATCCATATAATGATACCCGACAGATATGGCAGTAGTCAATGATTTTTCCTCGATTTATGACCCCGATTTATAATTTTTGCAGGGAATTAGGACAGCCTTGACTTTATATTAATTTGCTTGTGATTTTATGTGCAAGTGATGAAAAAAAGAGCACCGACTTTCGCCGATGCTCTTTATTCTTAGGCAATTAGCCTCTATTAAATTTCTTGTTAAATGCTTCTACTCTACCAGCAGCAGCATGAACACGCTGTTTACCGCTGTAGAAAGGATGGCACTGAGAACAGATTTCTACTTTGATATCTTTTTTAGAAGTAGATCTGGTTTCGAATTCGTTACCGCAAGCGCAGATAACTTTTACAGTTTCGTACTGTGGGTGAATACCTTCTTTCATCCGTTACACCTCTTTCTATTGAAATTCCGAAATTACACATTACATTTGATTAGTATACTCATTTCAGAGCAATTAGTCAATCATTTTTTTGCGGTTTTTTCTATTTTCCGCAAATTGTTTCCGTGTTCGTTTTCTGATTACTTTTTCAGCTCTCTGCGGAACGGTTTGGTGTAATTGCCAATGGCCACATCCGGCAGTTCTTCGGCCAGAATATTCAGAAAGGCCGGAACACCCAGCGGTTCCTCTTTTAACAGCTCGATAATCGGCTTCATCGTTTCCGGATCAATATTCAGATTGCGCACCTGAATGGCTTTGACGTCGTTTTCCTGCACCAGATTTAACAGGCTTTCCACTTCATCACTGCAGTCATTAATGCCCGGGAATGTCAGCAGATTCAGATAGGTGTACACACCGTTATCTGCCGCATAGCGAAGCGACTGACGCACATTATCAAGCGTATAATTCACTGGCCGGTAATAGGCATTATATACCGCATCGGTACCGCTGTTTAAGCTCACACGCAGCGAGTCGATACCGGCATCGATGATTTTTCTGATGCCCTCGGTGTTGCCGGCGTTGGTGTTCATATTAATAGTGCCGTTGTCTGTCTGGCGGCGAATTTCTTTAATGGCTTCCGCAATCAGATCCGCCTGCATGCTAGGGTCGCCTTCACAGCCCTGCCCAAAACTGATGATGCCGTCTTCGGCATCCTGCAGGTGATGTACCGCCAGCTCCACAACCTCTTGCACCGTCGGCACAAATGTTAAACGGCTCTGCGGAGACGGACAGCATTCACTAGGCTGCAGCGAAATACAGCCCAGACATCTGGCATTGCATACCGGAGAAACCGGAATGCCGCCTTCCCAGCGATGATAAAAAATATTCTGTGCAGTAAAGCAGCCGTAGGTCAGCGCACAGTGACCCAGCTGTTTTAACAGCCGGTTATCCGGGAATTTGCTCTGCAGAGCTTCTACCCGCTCTGCCAGATCATCGGTGTTAAAATACTGCGGATTCCATTTATAATCTTCATCAGTCGGCACCGCCGCCACATATAAATCGCCATCCTGGGCAAAAACCGCCGAGTAGCCAAACAGCGGCAGCCCTTCGGCCCCCTCGTTGTTCACAAAAGCCGGCAGCAGTGTGCGGGTATATCCCTGCGGCAGAAGCGCCCCCATTACCCAGCCTTCCTCCGGATACAGGGTAAACTGATCCTCATCGTTAATCACAACCGGCGCCCGGTTTGGAATCATAGTCAGGCTGGCGCCATCCGGCAGAGGAATTACCTCTTCTTCGCCCGGCTCCACAAAATTCGCCCCCAGAAGCCCTAATCCAAAATAATCTTCATTAATATAGCCGTTGCCATCTTCATCAGCATAAACAAAATGGAACATAAATCGTTCCCCCTTTTTATTCAGTCTCATTTATTCTCATCCGTGACTCTTCAATCCTGTATCGTTCCTGTATCGTTCTATTTCAGAGTCTTTTTATTTCAGGTTGTACCCATACGCCTTTATTGTATCTGATTCTTACAGACAGGTCAAACAGTATCTCGTAATCGCGAAACCTCACAGGTATTTTTTTCTTATGTATCAATTTCTATTATCTATTTTTCAAAAATTCTGTTTGTATTTCCTGTCCCGGTACGGTATACTCTTTCTTGTCGATATATGAAATTTTATATATCGGTATATAAGCCTGAATATTTCTATATAATCTTCAGGCAATCAATTATTCTTGATTCATTACACTATCATGGAAAGAGGTCTCTGTCATGAAATTAAACCGCTGGCTCAATGGAGCCATCCCGGCTGTCGGCATTCACATCAGTATTGGCGCTGTATACGCCTGGTCCGTTTTCACCAACCCTGTTATCGACGCTCTGAATGTACCGCTCTCACAGGTATCCTGGGTATTCAGTATCGCCATCTTCTTTTTAGGGATGTCGGCAGCGTTTCTGGGTACCATTGTTGAAAAAATGGGGCCTCGCAAATCAGGGATTCTGTGCGGGATTTTCTACTGTACCGGTTTAATCGGCAGCGGTTTTGCCATCAGCCAGAATTCTCTGCCTCTGCTCTATCTGTTTTACGGCTGCATTGGCGGTATCGGGTTAGGGATTGGCTACATTACTCCGGTAAAAACTCTGGTAAACTGGTTTTATGACCGTCCAGGGCTGGCAACCGGGCTTGCAATCATGGGCTTCGGTTTTGCATCCGCCATTGCAGGGCCTGTTATCAGCTTTCTGATTACCAGCGTTAGTCTGGTAAATACCTTCTATACCATTGGTGTTGTTTATTTTATTATCATCGCAACTTCTGCATTTTTAATCCATCCGGTTCCGGAAGGCTATCTGCCGGAACAGACCGGCACCCACAAAGACCGCCGCAAACAGTACACCGCAAACGAAGCCATGAAAACATGGAAATTCTATGCAATGTGGTTCCTGCTGTTTATTAACATCACCTGTGGTATCGCTCTGTTATCGGTAGCATCTCCGATTCTGCAGGAAACCACCGGCATGAGCGCTCTGGCTGCAGCCAGCATCGTAGGGGTTATGGGTATCTTTAACGGCGGCGGCCGCTTAGGCTGGGCAACCGTTTCCGACTATCTGGGCCGCGATGTGGTTTACACCGGCTTCTTCGTTTTAGAAATTGTGGCAATGCTGATTTTAGGCAATGTACAGAATGTTCTGCTGTTCCAGATTTTCCTGTTCCTCGTAATGACCTGTTACGGCGGCGGATTCTCCTGTATCCCGGCTTATCTGGGCGATGTATTCGGCACCAAACACTTAAGCTCCATTCACGGCAGAATTTTAACCGCATGGGCAATGGCAGGCATCGTGGGTCCATGCATTATTTCCTGGGCAAAAGGCGTTTTATCTACCTATCAGAGCACCTTATTCATTTTCGCAATTTTATACGCGGCAGCACTGCTGGTATCTTCCTTCCTGCTGTTCAAACTGCGCAGCGAGCGATAAGCCCAAAATAAACTGTATACATGTTATTTTCGCTTGACAGAAAATTTAAAAATGCTATACTGAACTTACTTATATTTGAAACGCTATGAAAGAGAAGCGGTATGTGGAGTCTTTCAGAGAGCTGCCGGGTGGTGCGAGGCAGCAGCAAAGCATATTGTTCCGCTCTGGAGCGGCGAACGAGGAGTTCGACGGGTACGCCCGATACAGCGCACAATGAGATGGCCAAAAGCACAATTTGGGTGGCACCGCGAGTTCGAGAAGCTCGCCCCATTTACCGATGGGGTGACTTCTCTTTTTTTATATCTCTCGCCGTGCTTTACAATAACAATCCAGGAGGGAAAGCATATATGAAACGTGCATATAATTTCAATGCCGGGCCTTCCGCTATGCCGGAGGACGTGCTGAAAGAGGCACAGGCCGAGTTTCTGAATTATCAGGATACCGGCATGGGCATCATTGAAATGAGTCACCGCAGCAAAGAATACGACGCTATGCATCAGGAAACCAAAGCGCTGCTGCGTGAACTGATGGAGATTCCGGACAACTACGAAATTCTGTTTATTCAGGGCGGCGGCAGCACCCAGTTTATGATGACAGCAGCCAACTTTCTGAAAAAGAAAGCCGCTTATGTAAATACCGGTGTATGGGCGAAAAAAGCCATGGCCGAGGCAAAATTCTTCGGTGAAGCCTACGAGGCGGCATCCAGTGCCGACCACAACCACTGCTATATTCCGCAGGAATTTGTGATCGAGCCGGATACCGATTACATTCATCTGACTGCCAACAACACCATTTACGGCACCGAATATCCTGAATTTCCGAAATTTGATATTCCGGTCATCTGTGATATGTCCAGTGATATTTTATCCCGTAAAGTCAACGTGGCCGACTTTGACCTGATTTACGCAGGCGCTCAGAAAAACCTAGGGCCGGCAGGGGTTGTAATCGTAATCGTAAAAAAAGAGTTCCTGGAAACGGCCAGAACCGAGCTGCCGACCATGTTAAAATACAGCACCTTTGCAGAAAAAGACTCACTGTATAACACACCGCCGGTATTTGCCATCTATATGGTAAACAAAACCCTGCACTGGATTAAAAACCAGGGCGGCGTGGACGCTGTGGCTGCAAACAACATCGCCAAAGCAAACCTGATTTACGATGTTATCGATAACAGCAACGGCTTTTACAAAGGCCATGCCGACAAAGCATACCGCAGCCTGATGAATATCACCTTTAATCTGGCAACACCGGAAATGGAAAAGGATTTCATCGAAAAAGGCAAAGCAGCCGGGTTTATCGGCATTAACGGCCATCGTTCCGTAGGCGGATGCCGCGCATCCACATATAACGCAGTACCGATGGAAGCCTGTGCCGCACTGGCCGAATTTATGAAGCAGTATCAGAAAGAACACGAATAATATATTTTGGAGGTAACAACCATGAGAATTTTAGTAAGCGATGACGTAAATGAACAGGGTGTAGCCCTGCTGCGTGAACATTATGAAGTAGACGTAAAAACCAATCTGCCGCCGGAAGAACTGAAAAAAATCATCGGCGAATACGACGGGCTGGTAACCCGCAGCCAGACACAGGTAACAAGTGACATCATCGAAGCGGCTACCAACTTAAAAGTAATCGGCCGTGCCGGCGTTGGCGTAGACAACATTGATATCCCTGCCGCTACCGCTCACGGTATCGTAGTAGTAAATGCTCCGGACTCCAACACCGTAGCTGCTGCAGAACACACCATCGGTATGATGCTGGGCATGACCCGCTTTATCCCGCAGGCACATAACTCCATTCAGGAAGGCAAATGGGACCGCAAAAGCTTTACCGGTATCCAGCTGCAGTACAAAACCGTTGGTATCATCGGGATTGGCCATGTAGGCGGCCGTGTTGCAAAACGTCTGGCAGCTATGGAAATGAACGTACTGGCATACGACCCTTACGTAAGCGAAGCATACGCAAAAAATCTGGGTGTTGAACAGGTAGATTTCGAAACCCTGCTGGAACGCTCCGACTATATCACCATCCACACACCATTAACCAAAGAAACACGCGATATGATCAACGCGGAAAGCATTGCCAAAATGAAAGATGGCGTACGTTTAGTAAACTGTGCCCGCGGCGAATGCTTTGACATCGAAGCTGTTGCAGAAGGCTTAAAATCCGGTAAAATCGCCGGCGCTGCCATCGACGTATATCCAAACGAACCATTAACCAAAGACAACAACCCATTCCTGGGCATGTTCAACGTGGTACAGACCGCACACCTGGGCGCATCCACCATCGAAGCGCAGGTAGGCGTAGCAGTAGACGTTGCCTACGGTGTAATTGACGCTCTGGAAGGCCGCCCTGTTATGAACGCCGTTAATATGGCTCCAATTCCAAAAGACGTAGCTGCACTGATTCAGCCTTACTACGGGCTGGCAGAACGCCTGGGCACCATCGGTGTTTACCTGGCAAACGGCCCTGTTAAATCCGTTGAAGTAGAATACTCCGGCCAGCTGGCTGACACCGAAACCCAGCCATTAACCACTGCATTCTTAAAAGGTATGCTGAACCCGATTCTGCAGGACAGCGTAAACTATATCAATGCACCGGGCCTGGCAAAAAAACGCGGCATCGAAGTAAGAGACACCAAAGCCTTTACCGACGGCTACTACAGCACTGCGATCACAGCTACCATCACCACATCCAAAGGCGAAACCCATGTGATTGCAGGGACTCTGTTTGACGGCAAAGAGCCAAAAATCGTACAGATTGACCAGTTCCGCATTGACTTCTCTCCAGAAGGCTACCTGTTACTGGCTCCACATATCGACCAGCCGAACATGATCGGCCAGATGGCTACCATCCTGGGCAAAGCCGGCATCAATATCAACGGCATGCAGGTGGGTAAAATCACCCAGTCCAACACCAACATTATGGCAATCGCAGTAGGCGATGATATTCCAAACGATATCATGCTGCAGTTATCCGGTATCGAAGGTATTCTGGATGTTAAACTGATTCACTGCGAAGCCTAAGCGAGGAATCCATTATGACAAGAATTATTTTAGTCCGTCACGGCGAAACCACATGGAACGTAGAAGGCCGTTACCAGGGGCAGGAAGACACCCCTTTAAGCGAACGGGGCTTAAAACAGGGGCATCTCTTAGCAGAAGGCCTGCGCAATATCCCCATTGATTTGTGCATCGCAAGCCCGCTGCAGCGTTCCTTTAACACATGCAAATTCTGTGCCGACCTGCACAACCTGCCGGTAGAACCGGACAAACGCCTCTTAGAAATCAACCACGGCAGCTGGGAAGGCATTCTTGCAAAAGATATCGAGGCACAGTTCCCGACCGAATATCACCAGTGGCACACCGAGCCGCATCTGGTACAGATGCCAGACGGCGGAGAATCCCTTGAGGATGTGCGCAGACGCACCCGCGAAGCTTTTGACGAGTACGTGGAAAAATACCCGGATAAAACCATTCTGGTGGCCGCACACGACGCCGTAAACAAGGCCATTATCTGTGATATCCTGGGCTTAGGCATGGAACACTTCTGGCAGATTAAACAGGACAACACCTGCATCAACGTGCTGGAATACAACGAAGGCACCTGGCGCGTGGTACTGTTAAACTCCACAAACCACATGGGCTTTTTATTCAGCGGCATCGAACAGGCCGGCCTGTAAGCCATATCGGCACAAAAACGTTTCACGTGAAACAATAAAATAACACAGAAATGCAAAGCGCTTCCGCACTTACGATTATCCGTAAACGCAGAAGCGCTTTTTTATGCCTGTACCAGACATGGCGATGACGACTTTTTCGCCCGATGACGAAAAGATGACGACCTGATGA
>DAISWV010000031.1:0-2821 GCA_036826195.1 Peptococcaceae bacterium
AAGCGGAAATCCGTGATTGTTACGATATTGCTGCTGGCGTTCATATTAACCGGTGCATTTCTGAGTTACGGGATAGCCATTGCAGTTCCTATACACAATGCAATAGAGCAGAATACCAATGTGCATGCCAGAATGCTGTTTGTGGATTCGCCGGACTTAACATGGGAACCGGAGGAAATTGAAATACTAAAGCAGAACAGCCTTGTGCAGCTGGTGTTGACACAGGATGAATGGAACTGCGGATATCATGTGAAAACAGCTGACAGAAAAGAAGTTGGCCTCAGTTTAATGGGTTCTGTGGATTCCATGCGCCCGGCAGATATTATATGCGGTAAAGGAGCTAGTCTGGAGGATTTTGAGCTTTTAATACCATCCCGTATTGTTATGGATGATGGCACTGTATGCGAAGGGAAAGATTTTCTAGGGCAGAGATTTACTCTGGAACTGGATTCCCCGGTGTTTAAGAGCAGGGAAGATGCAGAAAAATGGAATCCTGCGGAAGAAAGCTGGCATGTCCGATATTTTACGGTGGCCGGGGTTTATGATGTGACGAAAGTGGCATACATGGGAAATCGATGCTTTACAACTACAGACACAGTTAGACAGTTACATGAAATCAGCAGAGGAAACTATAATGAGCTAGTTCCAGAGAGCGGACCGATGGATAGGGCGGTAGTGGTTTTAACCGAGAGCCATCAGGCAGCACAGCTTCTGGAATTACAGCTTAATGCAGAAGGGTATGACGCTGATATTGCTTATTTCAAAGATTCCGTTTACCAAATGAAGCTGATATTTATCAGTGCAATATTCTTTATACTGTTAACAGGGCTGAGTTTTGCCATTCTGTTTTTGTTCGTGAAGCATCGTTTATTGTCGGATAATGCAATGCTGTCGCCGGATATGGAGAAAGCTGTCATCAAATCAATGGCGAAGCAGAGTCTTTTCATCTTTGCCTTGTCAATGGTACTGGCTGTGGCAGGATATGGATTTGTGTATCCGCTGATTTGCACAGAACTCCTTGAGGCTCCGTATCTGCCGGTCTTTTCTGATTATTTCGTTCCAGGTGTGGCAGGTGTGCTGATTCTGAATCTGATTGTTCTGCTGATTTTTCTGCATGCAATTCAAAGCAGCTGGCTAAAAGCACGAGTGGAATATCACGATCGGCTATTAAAAGAGCAGCAGACCTATCATCAGAATCTGGCGGTATATCATCAGCGAGTGCGGCAGCTTCACCACGATATGCACAATCATTTTCTGGTTCTCTATCATGCCCTTCAGAATCAGGATGTTTCTTCCGCAATGCGCTATACCGAACAGCAGCTTAAAGTGCTTTCCGAGAGCAGAATGACCTATACGGGACAATTGCTCATCGATACCATTCTTGATTACAAAAAACAGTTTGCTCATCTCCAAAAGGCGGACTATGTTGTGCGTTCCTGCTGGAAATCTGATTTGCAGCTGAGCCAGGAAATGCAGCAGGATATATCGATTATGCTGGCAAGCTGTATTGACAATGCATTAGAAGCGACAGAACAAATCCGGAATGGAGCGGAGCGCTGGATTCGCATTACCTTGAAACAGGATGAATGTTACCTCTATTGCAAAGTTGAAAACAGTGTCAAAGAAAACATCGTCATTCCGGAAGGGCAGCTTCCATTGACGACTAAAGAGGATATGTTTTCACATGGTCTAGGTCTGCTTCATGTAAAACAGCTAGCGGAAGAACATCAGGGCTGTTTAACGCTTTCCTGTGAGGAGAAGGTTTTCACAGCGGCGTTTATGATGCGGTTAAATAATAATGAGTAGAAGAGGGCACCTCGCTGCGAAATCAGCGGGGTGTTTTTGTATGCAAAACACAGATAACGGACATCTTTCCGTGATGGACACTACACGGTTTTGCTTTTATATGTAATAAAAGTGATTTATGAAAAACAGTTAGGTTGTTTAGTATTTTTACTTGACATCCTAATGGTTTTCGATTAAACTAACTAAGGTGTTAAGGAAAACAGGTTAACAGATGAGGTGAAAGACAATGACGCTGGAACATAGAGCACAGCTTGTGATGCTGTACGATTTATACGGCGGTCTGCTGACAGAAAAGCAGCAGGAGGTATTTGACCTGTATCATCAGTGCGACCTGTCTTTAGGGGAAATTGCAGCGGAGCAGAATATTTCGCGCCCTGCGGTTCACGATTTAATTAAGCGCACCGAACATCTGCTAGAGAAGTATGAAGAAAAGCTGCATTTGGCAGAACGTGAGATGGAGCGCAGAACGATTCTGGAACAGCTGGCCGGTATGGTAGACGGCAATGGTGAAGCAATGAACCTGTTAAAACAGCTGGGTCTGGAAGAATAAAGCAGATTGAAACGATTGTAATATAGATAAGGAAGTCTGGAAAGGGGGAGCCGGTATGGCTTTTGATGGTTTAGGCGATAAGCTGCAGGACATTTTTAAGCGCATGAAAGGGCAGGGCAAGATTACGGAAAAAGACCTGAAAGCTGTTATGCGTGAAGTAAAAGTTGCGCTGTTAGAAGCGGACGTTAACTATAAAGTCGTAAAACAGTTCATCGATAAAGTAAACAGCCGTGCAGTCGGGGAAGAGGTAATGGAAAGCCTGACTCCGGGGCAGCAGGTTGTTAAAATTGTTCACGATGAATTAACCGAGCTCTTAGGCGGTAAACAGAGTAAGCTGACTATCGCTCCGAAACCTCCAACCGTTATTATGATGGTAGGTCTCCAGGGTTCCGGTAAAACCACTACCAGCGGTAAGCTGGGGAAACTGCTCAAAAAACAGGGCAAACGTCCATTGCTGACTGCCTG
>DAISWV010000031.1:2831-9896 GCA_036826195.1 Peptococcaceae bacterium
ATATCGTAACCGTATTTTATATCAGTACAAAGCGGGATGGTGGGGCTTCAGGGTTCCGGTAAAACTACAACCAGCGGCAAGCTGGGGCGTCTGTTAAAAAAACAGGGTAAACGCCCTTTGCTGACAGCCTGCGACGTTTATCGTCCAGCGGCTATCAAACAGCTGCAGGTACTTGGTGAACAGCTGGATATTCCGGTATTCACACTGGGTGATAAAATCAGCCCGGTAGATATCGCCAAAGGTGCCATTGAGCACGCAAAAACAAAAGGCAATGACGTAGTCATTCTCGATACAGCCGGTCGTCTGCACATCGATGAAGTGCTGATGGAAGAGCTGAAAAATGTAAAAGCGGTTGCAAACCCAACTGAAATTCTGCTCGTTGTGGACTCCATGGTAGGGCAGGATGCGGTAAACGTAGCCGACAGCTTCAACGAACTGCTGGATATTACCGGGGTTGTACTGACCAAACTGGATGGCGATACTCGAGGCGGTGCAGCGTTATCCATTAAATCTATCACCGGCAAGCCAATCAAGTTTGCAGGTATGGGTGAAAAACTGGATGCACTGGAACCATTCCATCCAGACCGCATGGCATCCCGTATTCTGGGTATGGGCGATGTGCTTACCTTAATTGAAAAGGCGCAGGAAAACATCGACCAGCAGAAAGCGGAAGAGATGCAGAAAAAAATGCTCAAGGCCGAGTTCACTCTGGAAGATTATCTGGAACAGATGGATCAGATTAAAAATATGGGCAGCATCAGCAATATGCTGGAAATGATGCCTGGCATGAGCAAAAACAAATTAAAAGACATTCAGGTAAGCGATAGAGACCTGGCTCAGACAAAAGCTATTATTCTGTCGATGACACCGGCAGAACGCCGGAATCCAAAAATCATCAACGGCAGTCGTCGTAAACGTATTGCGGCAGGTTCCGGGATGAAAGTGCAGGATGTTAACCGCCTGATTAAACAATATGAACAGTCCCAGATGCTTTTAAAACAGTTCTCTGGTATGGCAACCGGCAAGAAAAAAGGCGGGGCTGGCAAATTTAAACTGCCGTTTATGTGATAAACGCGGGGGAGAGCCCCCTCGCATCGCATGATATAAATCATTTAGTAGTTAGAGGAGGTGAAAAGAATGGCAACAAAAATCAGATTAACAAGAATGGGTGCTAAGAAAAACCCTTTCTACCGTATTGTTGTAGCTGACTCCCGCTCTCGTAGAGACGGTGCTTTCATCGAAGTAATTGGTACTTACGATCCAAACCGTCAGCCAGCAGCTGTTGAAATCAACGCTGAAAAAGCTGAAAAATGGTTAAGCGTTGGCGCTCAGCCTTCCGATACAGTGAAATCTCTGTTAAAACAGCAGGGTCTGTGGAAATAAGGAGGGATTTACGTGTTAGCTTTAGTGGAACACTTAGCGAAATCCTTAGTTGATCAGCCTGAAGCTGTAAAGGTAACACAGGTTGAAAATGGGAAAGAAATTACCATTCATCTGACCGTTGCGCAGGAGGACATGGGCAAGGTAATCGGCAAACAGGGCCGCATTGCCAAAGCAATCCGCACTGTGGTCAAAGCCGCTGCTGTAAAAGCAAATAAAAAGGTTACAGTGGAAATTATGTAATGATAGGAAGCCGACTGCTGACATATTTGTCGATAGTCGGTTTTTTATTATTGCTGATTGCATATACTGATACATAATAACAATAAGGAGGCACTTCAAAATGGATAAAATTCAGATGATGGGCAAACTGACAATTAAACAGGTTGTGACCGATGGCTACAAAGCAAAAGCAGGCAGCCAGGTGCAGGCTGAAATTGATAAAATGGAAGAAGACATCAAAGTATTTGATGAAAGCATGAACAAAGCTATCACCAAACTGACTCTGCAGGGTGATCCAAATGTGGATATGTACCGTCGTCAGTTTATGGGCGAAAAAGAGAAACTGGTTACCTATCGTGATCAGTTGAAAATGAGCCTGCAGGCAATTTTAGATCTGCCGGAAGGCGAAATCGTGGAAACAGGCGAAGGCAACTTCCTGCAGGAAATCCGCGTTGGGGAACCATTCACTGCCAATGTAAGCTGCGATGTTATTTTAAAAGATGATATCGTAATTGCAATCAATCCAAAGGCGTAAGACTATGAAACCAGCGTATATTCGAGTAGGGAAAATTATCAACTGCCACGGCATTAAAGGGGAGCTGGTGCTGCTGCCTTTAACCGATAACAACCGCCGTTTCCGTAAATTGAAACGTGCTTTTCTGGAACTGCCAGGAAAACGCTATGACGAAGTAGAGGTTTTATCGGCTCGTGAACATAAAGACAACATTCTGATTACCATTAAAGGTATCGACGACCGTACCCAGGCAGAACGCTTCAAAAACATTTATCTGTGCGTAGCGCCGGAGGATGCGGTAAAACCAAAAGGTTCTTATTTTATTCACGAACTCATCGGGCTGGATGTATACCAGAATGATGTTTACTACGGTAAAATCAAAGATGTGCTTCAGAATGCAAGTACCGATTTATATGAAGTGAAAGGCGATTTTGGTGAATTCTATCTGCCTGCATTAAAAACCGTGGTAAAAAATATTGATTTAGACCAGAACCGCATGGATGTAGAAATCCCAGACGGGCTCCTGGATTAAGGAGCGCCCATGGATATTAAAATCTTTTCTCTGTTTCCGGAAATGTTTTCCGGTCCTTTGGGTGCCAGTCTTCTGGGAAAAGCCAGAAACAAAGACATTTTAAACATTGATGTTATCAACTTTCGTGAATATTCCACCAACAAGCATCGTTCGGTAGATGATTATCCGTTCGGAGGCGGTGCCGGTATGGTTCTGCAGCCGGAACCGGTTATTTCAGCACTGCGCGATAATCTGGACTTAAACGACCCGGATACCGAGATTATTCTGATGTCTCCACAAGGAAAAACTTTTAATCAGGAGGCAGCCTGCGAGCTTTCCAAAAAGAAACGGCTAGCCTTTATCTGCGGTCATTACGAAGGCTTTGATGAGCGTATTCGTTCCTTTGTAACACAGGAGTACTCCATCGGTGATTATGTATTAACTGGTGGTGAACTGCCGGCTATGGTTATGATTGATGCCATCAGCCGCCTGATTCCAGGTGTCATTAAAGAGCAGGAATCCTACGAGGAGGATTCCTTTTATCATGGTCTGTTAGAGTATCCGCACTATACACGTCCTCAGAATTTTGAAGGCATGGAAGTGCCGGAAGTGCTGCTTTCCGGCCATCATGAAAATATTCGTAAATGGCGTAAAAAAGAATCTCTGCGACGCACGCTGCTGCGCCGTCCTGACTTATTAGAGCATTATGAACTCAATAAGGAAGAAGCAAAAATGCTGGCGGAAATCAAAGCGGAGCTGGAATGCGAATAGATGTAAACTGTATAAAACAAGACAGGCTGTTCATCCGAATGGTGAACAGCTTTTTTGTGTCTGATTCCAATTGCGTTTCATAGCAGGCAGGGCTATAATAATGGCAGAACGTATTTTATTTTGAGGTGATTATTATGAAGTTTATCGATTTTCGTTTTCGTCCCCATACAAGACCACAGCTGGAAAGTCTTGCAGTAGCATTTAAAGATATGCTGTTAAAAGGCAGAAGCATGGAGGAATATTTAGATGCCGAGGCTCGTCCGCTGGATGAAATTGTGGATGATTTAAAAGCTCATGATGTTATGGCGGCGGTCATTACCGGGCGCGATATTGAAACAACCTTTGGCAGTGCATCCAGCAATGATGCAGTAAAAGGCTTTATGGATGCATATCCGGATATTTTTAAAGGCTTCGTTGGCGCTGATCCGCATAAAGGCGGCATTGCTTTAAAAGAAATCGAACAGCGTATCAAAAATGAAGGCTTCTGCGGTGTTTCCGTAGACCCTATGCATGCACGCTTAGCAGCAAATGATGAAAAATACTATCACATCTATGAACTGTGTGATAAAATGGATGTGCCGGTTATTATTACAGGCGGCCCGTCCCGTTTTGTAGACGGCACAGTTATTGAACATGCGGCACCAAAATATTTAGACCCGATTGCCCGTGACTTCCCAAACTTAAAAATGATTATCAGTCATGGCGCATGGCCGTATGTAAACGAAATGATTTGCCTTGCATTCCGTCATCGCAACGTGTATATGGAATTATCTGAGTATGAAACCTTCCCAATGAGCAATTTTTATATCGAGGCGGCAAACACTATCATTCCGGATAAAGTTCTGTTTGCAAGTGCCCATCCGGGTGTGCATTATGCGGATGCATTGAAATTATACGAACAGCTGCCGTTTAAACCGGACGTACTGGAAAACATTATGTGGAGAAACGGTGCAAAACTGTTAGGCTTAGAATAAGAGGAGGAACGATTGGTAAATGGAAGCCTGTCTGCAGAAAGAAACCATCATTGAAGTATTTGAGCGGGAAAAACTGCACGTGGAAATCAATGAAAACAAAAACGGGAATGTTGTTGTATCCCGTATGTGCGAACTGTACAAGCATCAGGTATTTGCCGATGACCGCCCATGGGATGACAACGTGGAGAAGGCTATAAAAGATAAAGTGAATCTGACTGTAAAACCGGACCTGCGTAAAATGATTGTTCAGGAGCAGAGTATCGGTAAACCGATTAAGCCGATTCTGACTCTGGCTGGTCCCCTGCCAAAACGCAACTCCTTTACCTTTGACCTGGTGTTTATGTTCCGTCTGGAGCAGAGCAATAACCAGGTGCTGGAAGACACAGTCAAGCTGATTTATAAAATTGAGGAATATCTGGCTTCGATTAAGCCTGAGTAAAAAGAAATACGCGGATACTCTGTTATAAGGGTATCCGCTTTTTTATGTATGTGCGCTGCTGTTTATGGATATGCTACTGCTATTAATCAGAACAGAGGAGTGTGTTTATGGGGCGCAGCAAAACGTATTACACAAAGGACATTTTGAAGCTGGATATGGCAAACCGGCTTGGATACGGAGAAAAAATCCGCCAGTACGGCTGGGGTGAACTGACATCGGTGGAGAGCGGGAGGCTTGGAGGAATGGTTCATGGGTATATGCGAAAACATAAGTGGGGTTAAAGAAACACAAAAGGATACAAATGAATTGTAAAAACGATATAACTGTTATAAAACAATAAACGAAATCTGTTGCTATTATAGAATTGTTATAGTATAATAGCGGTTGAGGTGAAATAAATTGACCGCTACGAAACATGAACAGATATTAAAATATATTGAAGACCTGAAAGTTGGAAGCAAGGTATCCGTACGCCAGATTGCAAAAGATCTGGAGGTAAGTGAAGGGACTGCTTATCGAGCTATCAATCAGGCAAAAAATATCGGACTGGTAAGTTCTATTCCAAAGGTTGCCACTGTTCGAATTGAAAAACCAGTGAAAAAACAGCTGGAGGATATGACTCTGCGTGAAATCAGTCTGATTGTAGAAGGAAGTTTTTTGGCTGGACAGGGAAATAGCGGACGCATTCCAAAAGCGTTTACCACCTGTTTCAGTCGTGATGAACTGCTGAAAAAGAATGTTAACAGTAACACACTGATGATTGTTGGCGATATGGCTGAGCTGCAGAGTCTGGCAGTCAAAAAAGGGGCTGCGCTGCTCGTTGTAAGTGGAGCAGTGCCGTCAGAGGAACTGCTGCATCAGGCTGAGCAGACCGGTACGCCTGTTTTAACTACGCCATATGATGCTTTTGAAACGATTTCGATGATTAACAAGGCAATCTACGAGCGTTTAGTACAGCAGGATCTGGTTCGTATCGGAGACATTATGAAAACCGACGTGATTACGCTATATCCACATGATACGATTCTGGACTGGCATGAGCTGACTCTGAAATCAGGGCATAGCAACTTTCCGGTTATTGGTGCCGAAAATAATCTGCTGGGGGTTGTGACACCGCTTTCGGTAACCGGTATGAGCTCAAATATGCCGATTAGTGAAGTTATGGATACGGATATGCTTACGGCACGTCCGGATAGTCTGGTCAGTCATATTTCCCGTCTTCTGGTATGGGAAGACAGTGATATTATTCCGGTCATTGACGATGAAAACCGGCTTGTCGGGGTTGTAAACCGTCAGGACATTATCCAGGCCTTACAGGAAACCCAGAAGCAGCCGCAGTTTGGAGAAACTGTCGATAACCTGACACTCTCCGGCTTTAAACTGGGGGATACCGCTGAAAGCAATAAAATCACAATCCAGGGTAATGTGACCCAGTTTATGATGAACGAATCCAATTTTGCAAGTTCCGGTGCAATGACAATGATTATCAGCAATGCGTCCACTATTGCAACGCGAAAACTGTACCGGCTGCAGACTGTTGTAGATGAGATGCATCTGATTCGCATCAATCCGGTTGTGCAGGGTGAGGAAATATTTGTTACCGTGGAACTTTTACAGAACGACCGCAAATACTGCAAAGCAGAAGTGGTTGTACATTCGCCTGAAGAACTCAAATACAAGGCGCACATCATTCTGAAGGTTCAGAAAAAATAATGTGCTGGCGAAATTGCAGATAGAGAAAACATCATATACAAGGAAACAGCAGCAGATTGCGTTGTAAAAAAACGTCGCAATCTGCTGTTTTTTTCGTGGCTTCTGTTGTTCAAGCAGCACTAAATATTATATAATGGTAACCGAAAGAAACGACGCAAAGGAAAGGCTTTGCAGAAAGGAGATTTCGATGGAGAGTAAAAACGAAAGCGGGATTATGGAAAAACAGGAAGAAGTGATGCGCCCTTTTGTACATCTTCATAATCATACAGCATACAGTCTTTTAGATGGTGCCAGTAAAATCAGTGAGATGATAGAGCGGGCAAAAGAACTGAATCAGCCGGCTCTTGCTATTACAGACCACGGAGTTATGTACGGTGTGGTTGATTTCTATAAAGCCTGTAAAAAAGCCGGAGTGAAACCGATTATCGGATGCGAGGTGTATGTGGCTCCGCGCACACGGTTTGATAAACAGGCAGGGATGGATGATAGTGCGTATCATTTAGTGCTTCTGGTAAAAAATGAGCCGGGTTATCGCAATTTG
>DAISWV010000032.1:0-5586 GCA_036826195.1 Peptococcaceae bacterium
GACGGGCGTAATCAGGCAGATTGGTAAAGGTATTTGTGGCATAATCATACGTTACCGTCTGCTGTGCTTTTGGAATCAGTGCGTATCGCTCGATTGCCAGTTGATATTCGGTTTCGTAATCAAACCAGCTGCTTTCCAGCCAGATCTGCTGCGGTTCGCCCAGCATACCAATGCCGGTCACGCCGTTGCTGATGCCTTCCCAGCGGCCATGTTCCCGGCTCTGCAGCGCAATTTTCATTCCATCAACCAGATGGGTGTTAGCTTCATCTGCATGCCATAAAATACGCACCTGTGTTGGATATATCTCGACTTTATCAAAAATCACTTTCTGCCCTTCCAGTTCTATTGTACGGTTTAACTCTATCGTACGCACATTAAACAGGCTGCCCTGGTCAATGGCAAGGGGTATCTGCATACACGCCACATCTTCATATTCCGGTCTTGGCTCTTCAAAATGAGCTATTGCATTGGCTGTGCCGGAAAGTTCCCTTCCTGCCTCGATTTTTTTCTGCTCTTCATCCGAAAACGGCAGCGCCTTTTCTACAACCAGCTGCAATATCACCTGTTCCGGCAGCATATCCTCTCCGGTAAAGTGAAATTTTACTTCATTTAATGCTTCTTTTTCTTCCTCTGATAATGGATAATCCCAGGTAGCTCCGCATTTCAGTTCACCGCCGTCAGCGGCAAGCAGATTAAAATCAAACTGATACTCCTCGCGGGTTTCGCTATCACTGTTGTGTTCTGTAATTTCCGGCATTTTATAATAAATGGTCAGGTTACGCGGATCTGCCACCAGATATTCCACATCCAGCTGGTATCCGTTATCCTCTGCAGTCTGTTTTACCAGCTGCACATACTGATGTTCAATGGCCGCTTTCATACTCGGATCAAAAGCCACAGCCAGTACCAGTTCCCGCATAATCGGCACTTTTGCTGCTGCCTGGGCAAAGGCAGGCGACAGATTTACCGCTCCGGTAAACAGCATAACCGTACAGGCCATAACCACCGCTGCTTTCTGCATGCGAGGAATCCATTTCTGCGGCCGTGCTTCTGCCATACGCGCTCTGGTCTGAAACAGCAGTTCTTCCGATGGCTCAATGCTCTGATTCAGTTCCTGAAACTGTTTCTGATAATCCTGCATCCGCTCTGCCCCCTTCCCCCTGTTCTTTTAGCAGTGCATCTTTTAGCATAGTACGTCCCCGGCTTAGCTGCATCCGCACTGTCCCGGCCGGAATCTGCTGAATCCGGCTGATTTCCTCTGCGGTAAGCCCTTCATAATAATATAAATGCAGCACCGTTCTGTATTTTACCGGCAAGCTGGCAAGTGCTTCTGCCAGCATCTGCGCCTCTTCATTTTCATAATACACCGGCTGCTCCTCCACCTCTGCCAGTGCTGTCGTTTTGCGATGCCATGCCGACATCCAGAGATTCTTACAGCAGTTGATTGTGGTGCGCAGGAACCATGCCTTGCCGTGTTCATAACTTTCAAACACCGGCGCACGACGCACATAGCGAAGAAACACCTCCTGGAAAATATCATCGGCGTCATGCCGGTTCTGCAGCCGGGCATAGGCCAGCCGATACACCATATTGCCATAACAGCTTATCATATCGCTGTCATTACTCCATGACAGTAAATTCTGTTCTTCATTTACAGTCTGTTTACTATTCTGGCTCTGTTCCATCTCACCACCTCCTTTTATCTTATATACCGGGCATCCGTCCCAAATGCAACATATAAGCCGAAAAAATTATTCTATGTATACAGTCTTGTTCCTGCTGCATGTAAAAACTCCTGCCGCAAACCGTTTTGCAGCAGGAGCATAATGATTTTTTAAGCTTTTTACCGGAATGCACGGCAAATATCCCCGGCAGTAATGCCAACCGGGCATTCAAATGCAGGCAGACTTTCGAGCCCTTGTTCTGCTTTCAGAGTACCGTTTACAGCCCGAATTCCAATCTGTTTTGCTGTCAGCATAGTATTCTGCCATCCATTCTGTTCTGCCAGCACCTGCAGACTTTCATAGCAGGCACCGCAATCCAGACATTTTAACAGATTCCCGCATCCTTTTTCGATTAATTTGCGCCGGCCGTTATCCAGCAGAATCAGATGCACTTCTAATGGCCCATGCACACCAAATGCCATCTGATATTCAATATCCGCTGTACGGCTCTGCCCGGAAATCAGCGAATAATAAGCAGGGTTCTGTTTCCCAAGCCCGTATATAGACGCTGTCTGAATCCCGCGCAGTGCCTCTTCTGCGGTATCATACAGCCGGTCATATCCAGCCACTACAATATGGCGATACGGCATATTGGACACGGTGCGGCCATTGCCTTCACTCTCGCCAATAACAATCGTTCCGCTGGCTGTGATAATTGCCTGTACATTGGTCACTCCATAATCCGATGTCAAAACCGCCTGACGGATTTTTTTCTGCACTGCTTTGTTCAGTTCCTGCGGATTTTCAATCGCTTCACCAAGATACTCCTGTAATGCTTTTATAATCTCATCCTGGCTTAAGCCTTCCAGATTGGCCAGCTGCGGATGCCGGTTTCCTGTTCTCCCGGTCTGTTTTTCTACGATTTCCCCCACATCCGTCAGTGCCGCTTCTTTTTTATCTTTTTCTATAAATGCATCAAACCCGATTTCATCCAGTTCCGGATTATAAAAACGCACTAATTTCTGCTGCCCTGAACACAATTCTGCGATAATATTTCTTGCCGCTTCCGCATCTTCTGCATGATATACAATTGTACCTTTACCCTGCAGAGTTTCCTCTGCCTTTGCAATATATGCATCCAGCTGCTGCACTACTTTCTCTCTGGCAGCCTCTGTTGAGGCAATTACATCCTGATAGGCCGGCAGCAGTGCCGCCCGTTTTTCTGCAATCTGTTTCAGCTGTTTCATTTGATTTTCCCTCCCCGATATGCTGCTGCCAGAATCTGAGCCACATGAACCACCTTTTGTGAGCCATCAGCACGATGCACACCATCTTTCAGGTGCATGACACAGCCCGGACAGCTTGCTGCAATATAATCAGCCTCTGTCGCCTGAGCTTTCTTTATTTTTGCATCATTCACGCGTTTGGATAAATCATAATAGAACAGACTGAAGCTGCCGCCAAAGCCACAGCAGCTGGCTGCATCCTCCATCTCTTTCAGTTCTGCGCCGGCATCCTGCAGAAGTCTGCGAGGCTCAGCAGTTACTTTCAGTCCACGAGCCATGTGGCAGGAATCATGATAGGTGACGGTAATCGGTTCTTTCAGTTTTGGCATGGTTACATGCAATACATTTACCAGATAGTCGTTTAGATCAATTACTTTATTCTGAACCTTCTGATATGCTGCCAGCAGTTCCGGATTATTCTCCTGTTTCAGCAGTTCTTCCCATTCCTGTTTTACTGTAGTTGCGCAGGACGGGCAGGCAAATACGATATGTTCATATTCATCACTGGAAAACAGGGCAATATTGGTTTTTGCCAGTTTCAGAGCATCGTCTGTATCGCCGCTCATAATTGCAGGCAGACCACAGCAGGCTTCTTTTTCATAGGTTACCATCTGAATATTATTTGCTGCCAGAATGTCATATACATCTATACCCAGCTGCGGTGTTGCATAGTTCACCAGACACCCTGCAAAAAATGCGGCTTTTGCAGCTGGTCTTGCCAGAGGGGATTTTTTTGCAATCTGCTCTGCAAAGGACTGCTGCGCCAGACTTGGCAGCAGGCGACTATTCGGCACCCCCAGTTTTTCCAGATTTACTCGAAGATTAGCACCATCCGTATTTCGTTTCAGGCCAATACCCTGTACATTGCGGGCAATCTTCATTAACGGTGCCAGCTTGTTGCTTCCCAGCACTTTAAATACAGACTGTTTTGCTGTACCAAGCCCTTCCTCTTTTGCAATTTTACTGCGCAGCTCAGAAATCATTTCCGGTGTATGCATGCCAACAGCACAGGCTTCTTCGCAGCGTTTACAGCCGATACAGAGCGACAGCCCCGCCTCCTGGGCCTTATCCAGACCATTGCCATGGAATGCGGAAAATACAGCACCTCTGCCGCCCAGATATTTATATCCATAATGCTGGCCGATTTCGGCATACACCGGACAGAAATTCAGACAGCTGCCGCAGTTAATGCAGTATAAAGCTTCTCCAAAGCCTTCTTTTACTGCTTCCCGGCGGCCTTGCGCCATCAGCACTACATGGACCTCCTCCGGCCCCTGTGCAGAGCCTAAAAAAGCCAGTTCCTCATTATTATAACGGCTTACACCATCAATAATCGAAATATATGTCCCGATATCCTGCCCTACCCCGTAAGTAGCAGCAGCTTTCACCACAGTCAGGCCATCGGTGAATTTCGGCACCACTTTCTCGATGCCGGCTATGGCAATATGCACGCGCGGCATACTGGTTACACAGCGGATATTGCCTTCGTTTTCGGTTAAAAAGATAGAACCGGTTTCTGCGTCAATGGCATTGGCACCGGAAATACCGATTTCTGCTGTTGTTAAATATTCACGCAGACTTTCTCTTGCCGCCCGTACCAGTGTTTTCAGATCACATTCCAGTTCACGCCCCACATTGTCCGATAACAGCGTCGTTACATCCTCAATGGGGATATGAATCGCCGGTACCATTGTATGAGTAGATTTATCTTTCCCTTCCAGCTGCACCAGACGGTCCCCCAGGTCGGTTTCAATCACTTTTGCGCCCTGCTCCTGCAGATATTTGGCAATACCAATTTCTTTCCCCGCATTGGTTTTTGATTTCACTACAAGCTTCTGCCCAACAATATCGGCAATATACTGTTTCGCCTGTTCCTCGGTATCTGCCACATACACCTGCACCCCTTTGGCTTTCATGGATGCAATTGCCTCTTCCAGCAGTTCATCCATATGGGCAATGGAATATTCTTTTAATTCCCGCAGCTGTTTTGTCAAATCAGGATGTTTCTGCACCATACGCTGCATGCCGGGCCGGATAATTCCAAACGCACGATGACGCCCCTTCCAGGCCTCCTGGTCATTTAAACCTTCCTGAATTTTTCCGGATAAATCGATATGTGCCACACAAACCCCTTCTTTCTATTTACATGTCTAATTCATTTCATCATGTATCGTTTTCTCATTACTTCTATTTTAACAGTTCAACGATAAAATACAATCCTTCACTTTCCCATACAGCAGAAAACCCCGCAATGCCATTTTTATGCCATTGCGGGGTCATGTATTCTCTTATGAACTATACGCTGCCCATTTTATGCAGGTTTATTCTTGTACAGATTCATCTGCCAGCAGTTTCTGCCCGGCAATTTTCATCTGTTCTTCATCCAGCAGCCAGTCGGCATTCAGCCGAACAATACGATTGCCCTTGCAGAGGATCCACTCATTTACATAGAGATCACCATGATAATACTGATATGCCGTATCGGCACCCCACGGCTCCGCATTTACCATTCGATAGCATACATCATCGCCCAGAATCCGTTTTGCATTTTCATCCTGCTCCAGATAATCATTTAGACAGATTTCATAAAGCACTTCTGCTTTCACATCGGTAATCTCATATTCCAGTGCCGGCAT
>DAISWV010000032.1:5686-9866 GCA_036826195.1 Peptococcaceae bacterium
TTTTTGAGCCACTGCCGCATCAGTTCTACCACAGCACACATAATTGTAAACTGAGTAAGATACAGCACCATAAACAAACTTGCGCCATTGCCGTTCGCCTGCATAAAAGTAACCATAAATACGATGAGAAACAATACAGTAAGTACCAGTGTCACTTTCTGAATCGTCTGATAATTCGGGCTTTCGGCACAGGTACCGCCCTCTGCCACCGCTTTTTCCGAACGGCGGCACCAGCTGAAATAGCTTAACAGATTTGCAAGGTTCGCAATGGTTACATACACCATAAACGCCACCAGAAGCAGTTTATAGTTCTGGGCAAAAAATTCTATCGGCTCAAACAGCATAAACTGCTGTGCCAGAAACAGAAGCATAACCACAAGTACAGCAATCTGCCCCGGAAGGAAGGATTTTTTCATCGATTTTTTTATAACATCCAGACGCATCTTTTCATCGGTTTCTATCGGGATTGGATTTTCTTCCGCACTGCAGAAAATCTGCATCTGTTCCCAATCCCCGATTTTCTCCCAGCCTGCCTCTGCACAATAATCCTCCAGCGTCAGCTGATTATCAGTGGGCTCTGGATTTAAATCGGATGCGTCAGGTACATAGGTAACCGCATATTTTAAATCTGCCGGTTCGATTCTGCGATATTTCCAGCTGTAGCGACCAACGTCCTCCAGCTTCCAGCCGTTCTGCGCCATTTTACATAAATGCTTTTCCACACCGCGATAATCAAACAGCAGAAAGGTTTCCAGACGGCGTTTTACATCTTTTTCTCCAAACAGTTTCACGATAATTCCTCCTCTCGCAAATAACGCTGATAATCGGCAATCTGGGCGCACAGCCTCTGATATTCCTCGTCCAGACGGGTGCGGCCTTTTTCCGTTAACAGATAGCTTCGGCGACGGCCTTCCACCTTTGTTTCATAAATCATTCCTGCATCCACAAACTGTTCCAGCAGGTTATAGAGTGTCCCCGGGCCAACGGTTACCCGGCCTCCTGTTATCTGTTTTACCTGTTCCATAATATCCATACCGCAGCACTCAACGCGCAGACACAGCAGAATATAAAACATCGGCTCCGTCAATGTCTGAAACTTCTCTCTCGGCATATTATCGCCCCCTTTTTTCACGAAAGAAGACTATATACAGAGCAGCACAAACAGCAATCCATACCGTTATTTCCATTTTGCTGCCCCCTTTATCGAATATCGTTATTATATTTTTATTGTATTATCGATATTCGTTATTGTCAATAAATTTTTGTACAGGCACACAAAAAAGCAGCCTGTGCATCACAGGCTGCTTCTGGAATCCCATTCTGTATGCTGTTGTTATCCGTTAATAATAAAATTGCTGCATCTAAACTGTGTCTCTTGTTTCATCCAGTACTATATCTCAATTCTGCATCTAGTGCTTCGGTAACTTTTTGCGATTCAGCGTGGTTCTACAATTAATTTAATGGCAGTGCGCTCTTCCTCTTCAATCATAATATCGGTAAAAGCCGGAATACAGATTAAATCAATGCCGCTGGGCGCTACAAACCCTCGTGCAATCGCCACTGCTTTCACTGCCTGATTCAGTGCACCTGCGCCGATGGCCTGCATTTCGGCTCCGCCGCGCTCCCGGATGACTCCGGCCAGTGCACCTGCCACAGAATTTGGATTCGATTTTGCTGAAACTTTTAATACTTCCATAAACGTTACCTCCTGAGTAATTGAAATAGTAATATCTGGAATATTAATATATATTCCACAACTCAGAAGATATTCCTGTTTCCGGACTATAAGTTTTATCAGATTTTCCCAGTTAAAATTTTTATACCTGAATTGGCAGAATAGATTTTGCCAGCCCGGTTTTATCATCCACCTCTACAACTACAGCGCAAAGCCGTGCTGTGCCTTCCGCATGCTGAAACCGAACCGGAATCTGGGTTACAAACTGCTGCACGGAGAGTTCCGTTTTTACACCCAGCACCGAATCAATGGCGCCTGTCATACCTACATCACTGATATAAGCGGTACCCTTTGGCAGTACGCAGGCATCGGCTGTCTGCACATGGGTATGGGTACCCAGCACCGCACTGACACGTCCATCCACATAATGAGCAAATGCGATTTTTTCAGAGGTAGCTTCGGCATGTAAATCAATCACAATATGACGAACACCCTGCTGTTTTAAATCGGCCAATACATCATCAATCATCGTAAAGGGCGATGGCAACGAGCTTACAAAGACATTGCCCAAAAGATTCACCACTGCCACCTGTACACGGCCCATATCGACAATGGTATAGCCTTTGCCCGGTGTGCCTGCCGGATAATTAAGCGGCCGGATAATCCCATCTTCCCGGTCAATAAAATTATAAATTTCCTGATTGGCCCAGGCGTGATTGCCCAGTGTTACCACATCGGCACCGGCAAAGCGCAAATCCCGAAACTGTTTTTCGGTAATACCATTGCGCTCGGCAGCGTTTTCGCCGTTTACAATCACCAGATCTGCCCCGTGCTGCCGTTTTAAACGGCCCAGCTCCTGCATGGCCTTTTCCATACCCGACTTGCCGGTAATATCACCTACAAATAAAATTTTCAATATTGCTTCCTCCCGTACTACCGGCCGTAACCTTTCATTTTTTCATATAACGCTGCACTGTCTGCCGCAGGTATTTCCTGCACCGTTCCAAGCTGAGCTGCTAAAACAGCTGCTCTGGCTCCATCTTCTAAAATCTGCGCCAGCAGATAGGCCCGTTCCATCGTATCGGATGCCGTCACCGCACCGTGGTTTGCTAAAAGGCACCCATTGGCCTCTTTTAAAGCCTCTGCTGTTTTATCGGCCAGTGCCCGGCTCCCCGGCTGCTGATACGCAACAAGCGGAATATCTCCCGGTGCGAGCATACCCATTTCGCCAATAATCGGCCCCAGCGTCTTTCCAGTGGATGCATACGCGGTACAGTAAGCCGAATGCGTATGCATAATGGCATTGCAGTCAGGACGAGCCGCATAAACGGCACAGTGCATCGGCAGCTCCGATGACGGTTTATATTGATTGGTTACTCCCTTAACAGCACTGCCATCTAAATGCAGCAGACAGATATTCTCCGGCTGCATAGTATCATACAACACGCCGGATGGTGTAATGGCCAGCAGATTATGCTCTCTGTCTACCGCACTGACATTGCCGAAGCTTCCACTGCTCAGTCCGTCTTTTGCCATGCTTTTTGCAGCATGTACCACCTGCATCTGTAATGCTCGCGCATCACACTGCAGTGCCGGTTCCCCTTTTCGCAGTGCTTCCAGATTCTGCTGAAACGGCGGAAATGCCACGCCTTTTTCGGTAATAATAGCCGTAATATATTTTTCCGGTGTTACATCAAATGCCGGGTTAAAAACTTCTGCCGCATCCGGCACGGTCTGCCGGTTGTTAAACTGGCGGATTTCTTCTTCTTTACGCTGTTCAATTGGAATCTGTGTGCCATCGGTAATGGCAAAATCCACAGTAGAAAGCGGTGCCGCCACATAAAACGGAATGCCATGCTCTTTTGCCAGAATAGCTACCGTATATGTGCCGATTTTATTGGCCGTATCGCCGTTAGATGCAATACGGTCTGCACCCACAATAACTGCCTGCACCTTTTTCTGCGCCATCACTACACCGGCCATATTGTCACAGATTGTGGTAACCGGAATCCCGCTCTGGCTCAGCTCCCACGCAGTGAGCCGCGCCCCCTGCAAAAGCGGACGGGTTTCGTCGGAATACACCGCAATTTTATTCTGCCGCTGCTGCATAATATAGGCCGGTGCCAGCGCTGTGCCGTACATACTGGTTGCCAGTGCTCCGGCATTGCAGTGGGTGAGCATAGCCTCAAAACCCGGAATCTTTTCCAGTAAATCCGCGCCGTATTCGCCAATGGCACGACAGGCTGCAATATCCTCCGCAAGCATAGCTTCGCATTCTTTTAAAAGCCCCTGCACCATTGCTGCAATATCTGTTTCAGATGCCGCTAACTGCTCCGCCACCTGCCCCATACGGGTAACCGCCCAGTGCAGATTTACAGCAGTAGGCCGGGAACTGTCCAGATACGCCCCGGTCTGTTTTACCTCTTCAACAAAATTTTCTGCGGTTAAAATGCCGGCCTCCAGTTTACGAGCCGCACCCAGATACACACCAAACGCACCTGCAAG
>DAISWV010000033.1:0-9761 GCA_036826195.1 Peptococcaceae bacterium
GCAAAAAACACATCGCCTCGTCTTATTTTCATCATAATGACACTCCAACATTCTTTTCTGTTTATCTTTTATTTTTGCTATCTTTTATTTTACGTAAATCCGCGGTACACGAAGTGATATATCGCAGGTAATCTCATGTTCAATGGTATTCAGCATCTTTGCCATTTCCGGCACAGTAATCGAAACACCCTGATCTTCGCCCAGCAGAATTACTTCATCTCCTGCTTTTAAGTCAGGCAGTTCTGTCGCATCCACCATAAAATAATCCATACAGATTTTTCCGATAATCGGCAGTTTTTTACCCTGGCAGATAACATAGCCTCTGTTGCCCAGAAGACGGTTATACCCATCGGCATAGCCCACCGGAATGGTTGCAACCAGTGTGTCACGCTTCAGTTCATAGGTGCCGTTATAACCGATTCGTCTGCCGGCCGGCAGTTTTACCACACGCCCCAGACGGGCTTTCCAGGTCAGTGCAGGTTTTAAATCTGCCACATGATGCATTTCATCCGACGGCTGATAACCATACAGCATAATCCCTGGGCGAATCATATTATAGTGCCCTTCCGGCATATCCATAACCCCGGCACTGGCGCCCATATGGCGCAGAGCGATATGCACACCGGTGCGCTTCTCCAGTTCTTCGGTAAAACGGTTAAACCGTTCAATCTGCAGATTGGCAAATGTCTTGTCCGCTTCATCGGCTTTTGAAAAATGAGTAAACATCCCTTTGATTGTGATGCCTTCCATTTTCAGAATTGCCTCAGCTGTCTGCAGCCCGGACTCATCGGCCTGCATCCCCAGTCGGGACATACCGGTATCAATTTTCAGATGCCCTAACGCGTTTTTACCCATAGCCAGCGCTTTCGCATTCAGCTTTTCTGCCTCCCCGGCATCATAAAGCGCTACGCAGATCTCATATTCAATTGCCTGTTCAAAATTTTCCTCCGGTGTCCAGCCCAGAATCAGAATCGGTACCTGGAACCCGGCTTCTCGCAGTTCTAACGCTTCCCCCATCGTTGCCACCACCAGATAACCGGCTCCCGCTTCCACACATGCGCGGCTGACTTCTACAGCACCATGTCCGTAGGCATTGGCTTTTACAACAGCAGCTGCAATCACATCTTCTTCTGCATAGGCTTTTGCGGCTCTGAAATTATGCGCAATATGCGACAGATTAATTTCCAGCCAGGTTGGACGATACACCTGCATATAAATCACCTCGTCAAAATCATTGGAATAGACTGAATAATATCACTTGCTTTGCTGCTTACCTCTCCGATTGTCTCTGCCACATGTCTGCCTGCCAGACCATGCGCATACACAGCTGCACAGCAGGCTTCTTCCGGCGGCAATCCCTGCGCCAGAAAGGCTCCAATCATACCTGCCAGCACATCTCCGCTTCCTGCTACCGCCAGAGCCGGGCTGTCCATGACATTCATATACAGTCTCCCGTCCGGAGCCGCAATAATTGTATTCGCACCTTTTAAGACCAGCCATACATGTTTTTTCTCTGCAAATTCCTGCGCCACCGCCAGACGGTTGCTCTGGATATAGCCTGTTTCAAGACCGCTCAGACGAGCCATTTCCCCCGGGTGCGGTGTCAGAATAACAGGCATCTGTGCCTGCCCGGCCTGCTCCAGCCACTGTTCTGCTGTATTCAGCCCATCCGCATCAATCACAACCGGACAGCGGTCATTCTGCAGAATTTCCCGAATAATCGCACCTGTCGCTTCACCGCTTCCCATGCCAGGCCCTGCCACCACAGCACGTTTGCTGCGCAGCATCTCCTGCAGCGGCTCAACAGACGCCATACTGAAGCGATTCCCTTCCGGCAGCGGCTGCACCATAGCCTCCGGTACATTCACCGCCACATGAAGCTGTACCGCTTCCGGCACTGCACAGCTTACAAGCCCCACACCGCTCCTGAGTGCCGCCTGTGCAGTCAGTGTTACGGCTCCGCTCATTCCCATAGAACCGCCTACGGCCAGCAGATGACCAAACGAACCCTTGTGACTGCTGCGGTTCCGCGGTTCTTTACAGAACTTCATACAGCTTTCATCAATAATCTGACAGTTCAGATTCAGTTTTTCGTAAATTTCATCCGGAATCCCGATTTCTTTTACAACTACCTGCCCACAGTATTTCATGCCTTTATTCAGCATATGGCCCCGTTTCGGCTGCGCCAGAGCTACCGTATAATCCGCTTTCAGACATCTGCCCCAGATTTCACCGGTATCGCTGTTTAACCCCGATGGCACGTCAATCGCTACTTTTACGCAGCTGCGGCGATTGGCAATATCAATAATCTGTTCCGCACGGCCGGTTACCTCCCGGTTCACACCAGTGCCCAGCAGGCCATCAATAAAAATATCACTGTAGTTGACCGTTACTTTCAGCAGATGCATGCTGTTTTCACTATCCAGCCAGTAGATTTTCACCGGTAAGCGGGAAAGAATCTCATAATTCTGTTTTGCACTAGGCGACAGTTCCCGATCCGCATGGATAAATACCTTTACCGGAACGCCCATCTGATGCAGATAACGGGCTGCAACCAGAGCATCGCCGCCATTATTCCCGGCACCGGCTACTATGGTAACGGCCTTCTGCGGTAAATCTGCAAAGGTTTCTTTCAGGAAATCTGTTACGGCTTTCCCGGCATTCTCCATCAGAACCATTTCCGGAATACCCAGTTCCTGGATTGTCATGCGGTCTGCCTGCCGCATCTGTTCTGCTGTTACAAGGTACATATTTCTATTCCCCCTCCAGAACAGCAGTTGCCATCGCATAAGCCTCGGAATGGCTCAGGCTTATATGCACCTGCTGAATGTTGCGGTCAGCCGCTATCTGCTTTGCCTTTCCGTACAGCACCACTGCCGGCTGACCGTTTTCTGCATTTATAATTTCAATTTCTGCCAGCCCCACCGGCCCTATTCCAGTGCCCAGCGCCTTGCTGACAGCTTCTTTTGCAGCAAACCGTGCCGCAAAAGACTGCCAGGGATTCTTTTTCCGCCGGCAGTATGCAATCTCCACTGCGGTATACACCCGCTCCATAAAGTGCGGATTTTTTTCAATCGCCCGCTGAATCCGGGCAATTTCGATTAAATCCGTTCCAATGCCAGCAATCACTTAGCCCATCACCACTTTTACCACATCCGCAATCTGATGTGCCAGACGTTCAATCTGCTCCTGCTGTTTGCCTTCTACCATAACACGCAGCAGATTTTCTGTGCCGGATGCACGCACCAGAATACGGCCGGTATCGGCCAGTTCTTCCTGCGCTGTTTCGATTGCCTGACGGATTTCCGCTTTTTCTTCCCAGCCGTTTTTATCTTTTACACGAACGTTAATCAGAATCTGCGGATACTGTTCCATCTCATCAGCCAGTTCTGCCAGTGTTTTTCTGCTCTGTTTTACGATCTGCAGCAGTTTCAGACTGCTCAGAATGCCATCCCCTGTGGTGTTATCCAGCCCGAACACAATATGACCGGACTGTTCGCCGCCCAGTACAGCACCGCTTTCTTTCATGCCTTCGATAACATAGCGGTCCCCTACTTTAGTTTCCAGCGTTTTGATGCCTTTTTCTTTTAACGCGATTTTTAAGCCCATATTGCTCATAACCGTAATCACCACGGTATCCTGTGCCAGTAAACCCTGTTTTTCCAGATAACTGCCGAAAATCAGCAGCAGACGGTCTCCATCTACCACCCGGCCATTCTGGTCTACCGCAAGCAGACGGTCCGCATCGCCGTCATAAGCCACGCCCAGATCCGCGCGCTGTTCCTGAACCGCTTTCTGCAGCTGTTCAAGATGGGTGGAACCGCAGTTATCATTGATATTAATACCGTCCGGGCTGCAGGAAATGGCTGTTACATCGGCTCCCAGCGAACGGAGCAGTTTTGGCGCAATAAAGCTTGCTGCACCGTTGGCACAGTCTGCCACAATGCGCAGACCGCCAAAGTCGCCATCTACCTTGCGCTGCAGGAAATCACTGTATTTATCTGCCCCTTCCGGATATGCAATCACACGGCCGATTTCCGCACCGGATGGACTTGGCACATCCTTCATGCCGTCTGCAATCACCGCTTCAATGGCAGCTTCTACTTCATCCGGCAGTTTGGTACCCAGAGGGCTGAAAAATTTAATGCCGTTATCCTGATATGGATTATGCGATGCAGAAATTACCACACCTGCCATACAGTTCAGCATGCGAGTCAGCACCGCTACCCCCGGTGTTGGAATCACACCGGCCTGATACACATTTACCCCTGTAGAACAAATCCCTGCAATCAGGCTGGCTTCCAGCATATCGCCGGAAATACGGGTATCTTTCCCGATTACCATTGCGTTTTCTTTGCCCGGAATACCGTCACGCTTTAATACATACGCTGCTGCACGCCCCAGCTGATAAGCCAGTTCTGCTGTTAATACGGTGTTCGCTTCCCCGCGAACACCGTCAGTCCCAAATAATTTCAAAGGAAGTCCCCCTTATCTCGATCTTATTACTGTTCTACCATAATATCATTATCCTGTTCCGTTCCGTCCAGTACCGGTTTACCGGTCGGAGAGTCCCCTGCCGATATTGTTACGGTAACGCTCTGCGGTCTGAACTCCGTCACATTCAGTGAACCGCTGTATTCCAGCTGAAGCGGCAGCACATGCACGCCGGCTGTCAGTCCAGTTCCGTCTATATACAGTTTCAGACGGTTTAACTCCTGGCTGTCATTCAAGAGCTCCGAACGGCCACTCACAATTACATCCGCCGATGTACGGCTCAGTTCCGCCTGCATACCGGCCGGCAGATTCCGCAGTTCGATTTCTGCACTCACATGGCGCTGATCTGTCTGCATTACAAAATGCACCTGAACCTGCTCATCCCCCTGCACGGAAATCCCTTCCGGAAGATGCAGCTTTGCTTCAACTACCGTGTCACTGGTCAGATTGCTGATATCAATCACCTCTGTCTCTACATCGGTGATTTCCTCCAGCTGGCTTTCCAGCCCTGTAATGCTGACCATATTCGGCAGCACTTCTGTGCTTGCTAACTGTGCACCATCGGCAGCGGTTCCAGTAGTGCGAACCCTTACAGGCACTTCACGTGACCCTTTGCGGTCAATATTCAGTGATGCCTTTAACGGCTGCCATGTAAAACGCTCTACATTAGCTGAAGATGTTACTTCAATTTTATAATCACGTGTACCGGTGCGCGCATCACTTAAATCCACAATCGCTGCAAAATCATCGCTGCGCAGCCCGCTCAGTTCCACTTCCTTGCCTTTTACAGTCACACGAACCGAGGAAACAGGCGAATCAACCACATAGTCTTCTGCCTGATTCACATACTGTACCGGAATATCAAATTGCATATCCGTCAGCGGATTTTTCTCTGCTTCCGCATAAAACCAGAGCATAACAGCACACACTAACGCCAGCAGTTTCAGCGGCCAGTCACGTTTTTTTACTTCTGTCTCTCTGTCGTTCATGCTTTTCCCCCCAGTTCTTCACGCAGCTTCTGAATAATGGACCGGGATTCCTCTTTGCGAAGCCGCTCCAGCAGCAAGCTGCGCAGGGTATCTTCACTGATATTATGCATCAGCCTGCCGCCTTCCGCGATAGACATAGCACCAGTCTCCTCGGAGACAATACATACAACGGCATCACTGACTTCTGACAGCCCGATTGCGGCCCGATGCCGTGTGCCAAGCGCTTTATTGATATTTTTATTCTCGGACAGAGGCAGATAACAGCTTGCCGCCAGAATCGTATCACCGTCCAGAATTACCGCTCCATCATGCAAAGGCGTATTGCTGATAAAGATATTTCCCAGAAGCTGTGTACTCAGTTTGCCCTGAATAGGAATTCCGGTATTTACGTATTCATTGAGCCCGACCTCCCGCTGAATTGCCAGCAGAACACCGGTTTTTGAACGGCTGGAATCCGTCAGAAACGGCATCAGCTGATTTACAATTCGCTCAGCCTCCATATCGCTGCGGCTTTTTTTATTGCCGGGAATCAGACTGCTGTTGCCGATTTGCTCCAGCGCACGACGCAATTCCGGCTGAAATACAATTGGAATCGCTACTAAAAGCATTGTCTGCACCTGTGTCAGAATCCAGTTGACCGTAGTCAGCTGAAGCACACTGCTGAGAACACTTAATACCAGAAGCAGAAGAATCCCTTTAATCAGCTGCACCGCCCGGGTGCCCTGCACAATTGTAATCAGTTTATATATCAGAATTGCCACAATTACGATATCCAGAAGATTAATCGGATTTAACAGTTTGGTCCAGTCTACCACCAGTATACACTCCTTTCAAAATGCTGTCTGTCCACTATATTCGATGTAAAAAAGAAATTTCTTTCTACTTTTAAAAAAAAGAATCAGAAATTATTATTTTCGTGCCAAAACCCTCTTTTCTTTCTATTTATCTCTGCTATAATAAATCTTATCGCAGATTTGCACGACTGTCTGAATACCATTATAGCCTATTTCAGGCTGGTAACCAAACTATTTTTTGGCTTTCTGGACAATATCTTTCGTGATTTTTAATTTCTTATATTTATATACGGTATATTATACTGTAAAGCTTTATCTGAATTCCCTGCAGAAAGGAGACGATTACATGAAAAAACACATCATGCCGCGCTGGGTTCCCTGGCTTACACTGATGTTTATGCTGATCGGTCTTTTTCTGACGCAGGAACTGCGTATTCAGAGCGCTATCTCCGCTGCAGCTGCCGACCCGAAAACCGAAGTACTGATTTCGCTGATTACCAATCTGGAAAGCGAAACAGCGGCACAGGAGGAACGTCTGGCTTTAATCCGTCAGGAAACCGAAACCATTATCCAGCAGTCCTCCAGCGGCGAATCGCAGCTGACCGAACTGCAAAATGAACTTGCACTGCAGCAGATTCGTGCCGGTATCACCGCTCTGGAAGGGCCGGGTATCACCATACGGCTGGATGATAACCATGCCGGGCTGGCCGCCGCGCCAAACGATGACCCGAACCGGTATGTTATTCATTATGAAAATCTGCTATATATCGTCAACGATTTGCGCAATGCCGGTGCTGAAGGGATCAGCATCAACGGGCAGCGTATCGTTGTTTCATCGGAAATCCGCTGTGTCGGCAATGTCATCATGGTAAACACAACCCGTCTGGCACCGCCTTTTGAAATTTCCGCCATCGGTCATCCGGATGATCTGGAGGAAGCCATCAGCAGCAGCGCAACCTATCAGCAGCTGTCACTGACCGGTTTTCCAGCCAGCTACACCGTTACCGATATCAACAGCAATTCCATTGTGCTTCCGGCCTATACCGGCAGTTTCTCCACAAAAAATCTGACTGTAGTTCCAGAAGAGGAGGTATAAACTATGTTCTGGCTGATTCCTGTATTCGGTCTGGTTATCGGGGTTCTGATTGGCTCCATTATCACCATTGAAATTCCATTAACCATGGCCAAATACCTTTCCGTCGCTGTGCTGGCAGCTCTTGACTCTGCACTGGGCGGTATCCGCTGTATTTATGAAGATACATTCAACGGAATGGTTCTGTTGACAGGTTTTATCTCCAATGCTGTGCTGGCAGCACTGCTGGCCTTCCTGGGCGATCAGCTCAGCGTGGATTTATATATGGCTGCCGTTTTCGTATTCGGGATTCGTATTTTTAACAACCTGGCTACCATCCGTCATCATATACTGAACCGTTTCATGCAGAAACACAATATGCATGCTTCGCAGCATAAAAACGAAATGCAGTAGCTTTCGTTCCATTGCAGCTGTCTATTTTATCAGAAAGGAGATTTTGATACATGAAACATAAAATTCATGGCTGGCATATTTATCTGGTTGTCACCTTTGTGCTTCTCGGCATCCTGATATCCACTCAGATTCAGACACAGAGCCGTCTTATGTCAGACTTATCGATGCAGTCCACCAGCGACCTGAGTATCATGTTAAAAAATCTCACAGATAAACGCTGGCTGCTGACCGAAGAGCTGGAAGAAGCCGAGCAGAATCTGCTGACCTATCAGAACGACTACAGCAGTGATTCCGCCTTAATCTCCAGTGTAGAAAACGAATTAAACCGTCTGCAGCTGATTAGCGGCACCAGTGCCGTAAAAGGCTCCGGAATTTTAATTACGGTGGATGGCTATCTGCTGGCATCCGATCTGGTTGTCATTATCAACGAACTGTGGGCAGCCGGAGCCGAGGCCGTTGCCATTAACGACTGCCGTATTACTGCAACCAGCGGCATCAGTTATGTAGACAGCACGGATAAAACCTACCTCACCTGCAACGGCACCGTCATTCAGGAACCATACGAAATCCGTGCACTGGGCAACGGTGCTATTCTGGAAAAAAGCCTGACCATGCCGGGCGGTATTTCCGACAGTCTGAGTCTGTATCAGGTACGTCTGAACATCAGTCTGGAAGAGGAGCTTGTTCTGGCGTCTCAGCCGTCACAGCTGCGGCTTCGTTACGGCAAAGTGCCGGAAAAAAACTAAACAGCCAGTCACTGTCATAACCGCATAAAACAATACAAAAGCCTCGCCTCTGTCGATCAGTTACCGACAGAAGCGAGGCTTTTTGATATTTCAGTATCGTTTTCTGTTTCAGCGGAAGCGCTTATGGGCGCAGACCCATACCGCCTTCCAGTGTTAAGGTTTCACCGCTCAGATATTTAAAGTCTGGAGATGCCAGCTGTACGCATACACGGCCGATTTCCAGCTCAGGATCGCCATAGTGACCCATTGGCGGCATTTTTACATTCTGTTTGAATGCTTCCGGATAAGCTTTTTCAAACTGTTCCAGCTGTGCAGTCCATGCAATCGGGCAGATTACATTTACATTGATACCGTCTGGACCCCATTCAGTTGCTGCTACACGGCTAATACCGCGAATCCCTTCTTTTGCAGCAGCATATGCACTCTGACCAAAGTTCCCGAACAGACCTGCGCCAGATGCAAAGTTGATAACACTGCCTTTGGTTTCTTTCAGATATGGGTAGCATGCTTTCATGTAATGGAATACCGCATATAACCCGGAGTACATCGCCAGGTCAAACTGTTCCACTGTGTGATCAGCCAGAGTTACACCAGAAGCCGATGCCTGTGCATTGTTGATTAATACGTCAATACGGCCGAATGCATCGATTGTCTGTTTTACAACAGACGCAGCCACCGCTTCGTTGTCTGCGCCGGCACTGATATCCGCCTGTACCGGCAGAACTTTTACACCGTACAGTCTTTCCAGTTCTTCTTTTGCATCCTCCAGTTTTTTCACATTACGACCGGTGATAACAATATTAGCCCCTTCTTTTGCATAAGCAGTCGCAATCCCGTAACCGATAGACCCGCATCTGCCATCACTTAACACCGCACGGCCGCCGCCGGTTACAATTACTGTTTTACCTGTTAAAAAACCCATAATAACATCCTCCCGTCTACGAGTTCATACTATGATTTCATTATAGCCTGTCATAATCAGCGCCGCAATATTTGCACGGCATTTATACTGATAAGAATTCTTACATAGAGTTATTACCCGATTTGTGAAAGAATTATTCAATATAGAGAAAAAAATATAGAGAAAAACAGAAAAAATTTTTAACATTTCTTTATACCATTTCAAAAAAAGATTCTCAAACTGAAAGACAGCTTAACATTACAGACGGCTATTTAACCTTTTAATAACAAACAAAACAGCGTGCTGACTCGCAAATGACAGCGGCAACCTATCACTTTGAAAGGAGGCAGA